>JACSRJ010000301.1 GCA_014879835.1 Anaerolinea sp. | reverse complement strand
CCCCATGCCTGTACCGACTCAACTTGTAATGGCCGAGGGTGGTGACCTGATTCGTTTTGGTGAGACTCTGCGGGGGGCAATCACCAACCTTGAGGAAGCCGACCGCTACGCCCTCTTTGCGCTGGCAGGTCAAGTGATCAGCGTAGGTGTATTTGGCGAACTAAACAGCCCCCTTTTACCTTCACTGGAACTGCTTGCCCCGGACGGTTCCACCGTCGCCAGTGTAAGCGGAGGGGTGAATCCGACAGAGGCGGTTCTGAGCGGGATTACCTTGCCCGCAACAGGCGTGTATGTGATCTTTGTGCGCGCCGCACCCGGCTCTGCGCCGGGGACGTACCTGATCACCAGCGGCGAAAGCTGGACTCTGCGCGAAGTGGGAGAGGGTGAAGGGCGGATCGGCACGAGCTATATTGGGGAGCTGCTGCGCACCGGAGATCGGGCTACATGGTACTTCGATTTACCCGTGAATGCAGTGTTGAGCTTTGAAGTAACCCCACAGACGCCAAGCCTTAATCCGGTGTTGGAGATCATCGCCCCCGATGGGACCCAAGTGGTGGCTTTGCGGGGTGGCGAAGGGGGTACGATCAGCCCGCCCGCCCTCACCACCGAGCAAGCGGGGGTATATCAGGTGCGAGTGACCTCATTCAAAAATGAGAGTGTGGGCATTTTTGTGCTGCGAAGCGCCTTGATCAGCGTCACCTCTACCCCAACCTTTGAGCCAGTGGATTACGCGGTGCGGGTGAGCCTGCTTCAGGGGGAACGTCATCAGTATCGCTTTAAGGGGATTCCCGGTGATGTGGTGGTTATCGAGGCGCGTGCCCTCCCCTCTGATAATCCCAACCTCACTCTTTTTGATCCGATTATTGTGCTGTATGCACCTAACGGATCGCGGATCGCCCGCGCTGATGACCTTAACGCGGCCAACACCGATGCGCTTCTGCAAACCACCCTCGATCAAGGCATTGGGGAATACCGTGTGGAGATTTTCGGTTATGCGCTCATGCCCGGAACTTTCACAGTGCGGGTGCGGGTCGAATAGGGCTGATCAAGCATCACCTTCACCAGAGGGACGGGTCTCACCGGTGCCATAGTAGGCGTAGCTGTAGCCTTCGTCCGCCTCACGGGGGTTGAGTCGATTGAGCACAACCCCGCAGATTTTGACTCCAATGGCAAGCAGACTCTGAACAGCGCGGACGGCTGCACCTCGATGGGTGCGCCCCGCTTCCACCACCAGCACCACCCGGGCCCCAACCGCATTCGCCAGTACCCCTGCATCAGAAACGGATAGTACTGGTGGTGCATCAAGGATGACCACATTGTAGCGCTCAAAGTGGGCAATGGCCCGAAGGATCGCCTGTGCCTGCACCGATGCCATCAGTTCGGTGGAAGTCGCCCGCAGTTTGCCCGCGGTAATAATCTCCAGATCGTTGATCTCGGTGGTGTTGACCAGATTCTGGATCAGCAGGCGCATATACTCTGGATCGGGGATAAAAGGGGCGTCGGTGTCACCTTCGTCTTCATCATCCGGGACAGCGTCGCGGTTAGCGGCATTTTCTGCGACCCGCATCAAAAACCGGCGGCTGAGTACGTTGGTTAAACCTACATTGTTGGGAAGGTTGAAGATCAAATGCTGCGAAGGGTGGCGTAGATCAGCATCAATGAGCAGGACTCGCATCCCCGCGTTGGCGAACGAAACTGCAAGGTTGGCAGCCGTGATGCTTTTACCTTCCTCTGGTTTGGCGCTGGTGATGAGGTACACCGGGGGTTTACGGGCAGCACTACGTTCGCTGTAAATCAGATTTACCCGAAGCGCCCGATAACCTTCAGCCGCAGGCGAACGCGGCTGCATCCATGCCACCAGCCGCCCCACATAACTGCCCTTACGCCCAAAAGGCAGAATCCCGCTAAGCAGGGGGACACCCAGCAACGGTGGCACTTCTGAAGGGGTGCGCACAGTATCATTGAGATACTCGATCAGGTATGCAATGCCACCACCAAAAACGGCTCCCACCAGCGCCGCAAAGATCACGCTGCTCCAACCGCCGCCATTGATGGGGGCGGACGGATTGCGGGCGGTTTCCACCACACTGAGGATATTGGCGCTGCCTTCCTGCTGCAAGATGGCGAGGGTGTTTGACAGTCCGGAGAGATTGCTCTGCGCGGCGTTAATCTGGGTCAAGAGTTCGCTGCGGAGTGCATTCAAACGTGTTCGCTCCTCCGGGGTGAGGTCCTCGGTGAGCCGTCCCTCGATCTGCTTTAGTTCAGCCCGACCACGTTCGAGCTGTTCGCGGGCGCTGGTGATCTCCGCTTTCAAGACCTCGATCTGTGCTTGTTGATCAGCCGTTAGGTTGGTAGGGCTGTTGAGGATCAACTGACGTCCCAGTTCGTTGGCGATCAGCGCTACCAACAGTGGATCAGGATAGGTCACGGTAAGGGTGAGCAGTGCCGTTTGAGGGATCACCGCAGTGGTGAAGTATTCACGCAGTTTTTCGGGTGGGAAGGGCAGGTTAAGTGCTTTGACTGTGCCTTCGATAACCGGGAAGGTACGCGCCAGCACGGCGTAAGTCTGGGCAAGCTGCACCTCAGTCGAAAGGAGCGAAGTTGCCGGGTTGGATAAACTGCGCGAGGAGCCGATTTGGATGGTAGTGGACGCCTGATACATCGGGGCTTGGGTGCGGGCGACCACGAAACTGATCCCCCCGCCCAGCAGCGCCAGCAGGATGATCAGCCACAACCAACGTCGAAAAATCCGAAGGTATGCTGCGAGTTCCATAGATGCGGATCGTACATCACGGATCGCACCCGATGCAAATGCTCACAGCTCAACCATCTCAAACAGGGTTGGGTGAAGGGCAGTTTATTTCTAAGGGATGATTTCCACCGGATCGCCCACTTGAACTGGGCCCGACTGAACCACACGACACATGTAACCGAGACGCCCTCTGGTATGTTCAGGCAGCCGCGCATCAAGAGTCGTAAGCTGCTGGCAGCCGTTGCGCAGTTTGATCAGTTCGATGATCGCTTCCGCACCCAACCGAAACCGCGTTCCTTCGATCACCGTGCGCAGATCGATTCCGTCGATAATCATGTTCTCGCCGAGGACTCCAACCCCAGTTGGGATACCTTCGGCCGTCAGTTCCGACTGTGTAAGCGCATCCATCACGTTCAGGTTGCGTTGAGGATTGCCGCCTTTGCAGTCATGTTCGATCCCGTATTCGCTGATGAGCATCGCCTTTTGGAGGGGAACACGGTCATAACCTTTTTCCAGCCGTCCATGTTCTTCTGGACGGTAGGTGATGCTTACAATGGTAGGCATGAGTTTCCTTTCGATGAACCAAGGACTATAACACAGTTAAGTATAAACAAAATTTGTAAAATGAGGACAGGTGGCAGACACAGGTATCCACAAAACAGTGAACCGCGGAGCGCCTTTTTATCGCTTGCGATGTCACCTAGAGTGGGTAGGAATAGCACCATATTTGTGGTGTATAGAGGATAAGGCACAGTTTCACCGCCGAACCCACTTTGTGGTTTTGATGCATTTTCCCTACTGCCTGAAATCACCAATCTTGACAGCATCAAACGGGAAGGGTTATATTTCCCCGCAGCGCATCGAAAATAGAAATGCGCCCAACTCAAAAATCCTTGTTCAGGAAACCCCTTTGATGAGGTGTGTTTGCTTGCGGGGCGCTTTCGGGCGCAGTGAGGGGCGACCAGCCCGCACAAACTTACACGACTTCTTAAAATTCTGATTGTGTCCATTCTGCTGCCCAAAGGCACTCCGATGCGCGGAGAGGGCATCAGAGGGATGATCAAACGACTCCGCCCAATAAAATGAGATGAACCCGATGGCGCTGTGCAAGCAGTTCCATTGGAAGTGATCAAGGCCATTCCGACATCACGGTGAAACAGCGCAAAAGGAATCGCGCAGTCATGACCATAAAACGTTTTGCAGTTCTGACCAGTGGGGGCGACGCGCCCGGTATGAATGCTGCCATTCGGGCAGTGATCCGTACTGGCTTGAATCGGGGCGCAGAAGTCTACGCCATTTACGAAGGATACAAAGGATTGATTGCGGGCGGTTCACAGATTCGCCCCATGAACTGGGATTCGGCAGGTGGAATCCTGCAAAGAGGGGGGACAGTCATTGGCACTGCCCGTTGTGATGAGTTCCGAACCCGCGAGGGACGTCGTACTGCTGCCCTACATTTGATCGAGCGCGAGATCGACAGTTTGATTGTGATTGGCGGTGACGGCAGCCTGACCGGCGCTAACCTGTTCCGACAGGAGTGGTCGGGACTGCTCACGGAACTGGTGCAGGAGGGTAAGATCACTCAAGAGGTGGCTGATCGTCACGCTTATCTGGGTATTGTGGGCCTCGTTGGCTCAATTGACAACGACATGTTCGGGACTGATATGACCATCGGCACGGACACGGCACTGCATCGCATCACCGAAGCCATTGATGCCCTCAGCAGCACTGCTGCGAGCCACCAGCGCACTTTTGTGGTGAAGGTTATGGGGCGCAACTGCGGCTATCTGGCGCTGATGGCGTGCCTTGCTACGGGCGCTGAATGGGTGCTGATCCCAGAGTGTCCCCCGGATACGGATGACTGGCAAGAGAAGATGATCGCTGACCTCAAAGCTGGACGTGCTGCCGGACGGCGGGAGAGCATTGTAGTCATCGCTGAAGGTGCCCAAGATCGGAATGGCAAACCTATCGGCAGCACTGAGATCACCGAACTACTTGAAAAACGCCTTGGTGAAGAAGTACGCGCTACGGTGCTGGGGCATGTACAACGCGGCGGTAAACCCAGCGCCTTTGATCGCAATCTGGGCACCCTGATGGGGCACGCAGCGGTAGAGACAGTGCTTGCAACGACCCCCGAAACTGAGCCGCAGCTGATCTGTCTGAGGGGCAACCGCATCACCACGGCACCACTGATGGAGTGCGTGGAGCGAACCCGCGCTGTCGCCAAGGCCATCGCCGATCACGACTACGAGCGGGCGATGGATTTACGCGGCGGCGGCTTTAAGCAGTCCTTTCGCACCCTGCGTACCTTACTTCGTTCCCTGCCCCACAAACCCGAACCGGGTCAGAAACGCCTGCGTTTAGCCGTGATGAACTGCGGTGCGCCTGCCTCCGGTATGAATACGGCAGTGCGCGCTGCCGTCCGAATCGGACTGGATCGAGGACACACCATGCTCAGTGTGACCAACGGTTTTTTAGGGCTGATCGATGGCCACATTCAGGAAATGGACTGGATGAGTGTGAACGGTTGGGCATCCATGGGCGGATCGGAGCTAGGAACCAGCCGCGACATCCCCAAAGGCCGTGAACTCTACAGCATCGCCCAGAATATTGAGAAATTTGGGATCGAAGGACTGCTGATCATTGGGGGGTGGTCGGGCTACAAGGGCGCCTATGAACTTTACCGCCAGCGTGAGGCCTATGCGGCTTTTAATATTCCCATCATCTGCCTGCCTGCATCGATCAACAATAACCTGCCCGGCTCAGAATTGTGTGTGGGCGCGGATACGGCCCTGAACAACATCGTGTGGGCGGTGGACAAACTCAAACAGTCCGCAATTGCCCAACAGCGTTGTTTTGTGGTCGAAGTTATGGGACGGCACTGTGGTTATCTGGCGCTAATGAGCGGCCTAGCGACCGGAGCAGAGCGAGTCTACATGCACGAGGAAGGGATCACCCTACGTGACCTGACCTTTGATCTCGAACACATCGTGGCGGGATTTAAGGCTGGTAAACGGCTGGGACTCGTCATCCGCAATGAGAACGCCAACCCCGTATACACCTCTGACTTTATTGCAGCCCTGTTTGAGGAAGAAGGCGGCTCCGTCTTTGATGTGCGCCAAACCATTTTGGGGCATGTGCAGCAAGGTGGCGATCCCTCGCCCTTTGATCGCATTCAGGCAACTCGATTGGCGGCGCGCTGTATGGAGTTCTTGATTGAAAACGCGCAGACTGAGGCACCTTCCAGCGCTTTCATCGGGATGGGTGCTGGCGGACTTCAGATTCAGAGCATCGAGGAGTTCCCGCGTTTGGCCGATGAGCAGAACCAACGCCCCAAGAAACAGTGGTGGCTTGATCTCCGTCCTATCGCCAAAATTCTCTCGGAACCGATGGCACCTACCGAGACCCCAAAAGCGTAACACTGGGAGTTTTCCTGTAAGGTAGTGCAAGGCATAAATAACCCCCTTTGCCGCAAGTGGGCAAAGGGGGCAGGGGAAGATGAGAGTTATTCTAACCCATCCCGCCACCTTTTATTTTCCAGCCGCCTCCAGAAGTGCGGGCACATCCTGACCATCAAGGACAATCCCTACATACACCGTTCCGCCCTTGAGTTCCGCTTGGACCAAGCGTACTACCACTGGCGACCGTTTGCCTGCCGGAGTTCCCGTGATGTTGATGATCCCCGGTTCGAGGTCAACCGCATCACTGGTCTTGCCAAACTCAAAACCCTCGATGGCAGTCTCACCGTTGATGCGTACATCCACTGCGCCTGCCTTTGAGGCTGCATGGATCAGGTACACCCGGGCTTTGTCGCCTACCCCAAAGGGATCAAAGGGGAATGTCCCTACGGTGAGTTTCGGCTCCCCTTCCAAGACTCCCATGACGATCAAGTCAAGCGAAGTACCGGCAGGTATTTTGATCTCTGCCGCATAAACCGGGGCACTATCTGCGGCTGCATCCGCCGGACGCAGCGCGAGTTGATAGGTGCCCTGCGTGATCGTGGTGAGTGTGGTTGATCCTCCAAACACTAGATCGGAGAAGATCAACACATCGTTCAAATAAAGATCTATGTTGGGTGCGCCTTCGGATGCATGGGTTATGCGCACCCCGGCAGGCAGAGCATGAGTCAGAACCACTGGCGCATCCTGACCATCCACGAAGATCAGGGTGTAGATGGTGCTGCCCAGCAGTTCTTGCTGAGTGAAGCGTTTGACCACAGGTGAGGTCTTGCCCGCCGGGGTTGCAACCACATTGATGATGCCCGCATCCACCATGAGCGCCTCTGTGGTGAACGCGCCAAAGGCCGCGCCCTCAACGACAGCCTTGCCATTGACCCGTACATCCACCTCGCCTGCACCCGCAGCGGCATGAATCACATACACCCGCGCCTTGCCGGCCGTCTCGCTCAGGTCAACGGGGAAAGCACCCACCATGAAGCCGGGGTCGCCATCAAGGAGTCCCATTGCCACCACTTCTGCATTGGCGTCAGTAGGAACGGTGATCTTGCCCTCATAAACTGGTGCATTCACAGGCGACTGCCCTGCGGGGCGAATCGCCACTGAGAATTCCTTGGCAGGCAGGGTGATAAAATCAGTGCTGTACCCAAACGCCAGATCGGTCACAGCGGGGATCGCCGAACCGTCCAGATAGATGTCCACGTTGGGGGCCCCTTTAGACGCATGGGTGATGCGCACTTTACCAGTCTTACCCGCAGCCGCATCCGGGATCGGGGCGCTGGTCAGCAGTAGGGGCACATCCTGCCCGTCAATAGCGATAGTAGTGTAGATCATATCCGCTGCTAATTCCACCTGCGTAAGGCGCTTGACCACAGGCGAGGTCTTGCCTGCCGGGGTGGCTACAATGTTGATGATACCTGCATCCGCAACCAGTGGATCAGCGGTATAGGTACCAAAGCCCGCTCCGGCCGCAACAACCTTTCCATTTGCCCTCAGATCAACAGTTCCAGCTTCGGCTGCGGCGTGAATCGCATAGATTCGCGCTTTGCCTTCAGTGTTGGTGCGGTCAACCTCATAGGTGTTAAGACCAAAGGCAGGCTCGCCCCCGATGACACCCAGCGCGATCACTTCCAAAGATTGGCCCGCGCCCAGTTCAAGGGTAGTCTCAAAGATAATTGGGCGTTGGTCTGCTTCGCGCACCTGAATAGTATAGGTCTTGGCGGGCAGTTCAAGAAAATCGGTACTGACCCCAAAAGCAAGGTTGCCCACCACAGGCTGAGCGGCCTCATCAAGGTAAATATCAACAGCGGGTGCCTCCTTGGACGCATGGGTCACCCGAATAAAACCGTTCTGTCCGACGGGAGCAGGCTCGATCCCAATGGGCAGCGCCATACTCACCAACGGCACAAGTGCGCCAGTGGTCGCCAGCGCTACCACGGTGTAAACCGTATTTGCTTTAAGTTCAACCCCATCAAGCGGGAGCAGAACCGAATCGGGCTGCCCGGTAGGGGTCACCGCAAGGTTGTAGGTGCCCGCGTCGACGTCACCCACCACACCTTCACCACGACCGAAGCCCAAACCCGTAACCACCGCGCTGCCGTTTGCCAGCACGTCAACGGCGGGTGCATTGGGGGCGGCATGGAATACAAAAACGCGAGCTTTACCGTTAAGGTTTCTCAGGCTGATACGCCCAGTGCCAAGGCTCATCTCGCCGCCGCCTGCATCCAACACAATGGCCTCAATGACCTCGTTGGTAGGGATAGAAACATTGCCCCGAAGCAGGTTATTGTTGGATTTGTCGCCCGCCGCCCGCACTGATAAAGTGTGAGTACCGGTAGGCAGGGGAAGTAAGGCAGAGGCCTTGCCGAATTCAAGATTAGAGACCGCAAGGTTGCTGCCCACATAAACATCAACTGCGGCCCCGCCCGTAACTGCATGGGTTAGACGTAAATAACCAACGGCAGCTTGCGCTTGGGCTACCTCTGATCCGGGCAAGGTGACCATGCCCAGAGCGATTACCAGCGCCAACAGTACTCCCAAAATCGGACGAATTTTCATCACTTCAAATATCCTTTCATTTTGAGTGGCACAAATGGACTTGGGGTAATCACAGTCCCCATACGATTCTGATGTTAGCAGCCCGCCCAAATAGCGGCACATAACTTCTAAGGTTGCCACCCTACATTATAGTACAGACTCCTCTAGGGGCGTTGAGAGACCGATTCAGGGCAATCTTTTCGGACAACGCTGTAGAATATCACTCAATAGATGCCGGTTTCCTTGATCCCATCTTGGATCACTGACGTCCCCCATAGCACACAGGGCAAACTCTCCGTTCATCTCTTTTTTGCTCTGACTTTACCTCATCAGAACGCGATTGCCCTGCTGCAAAGGGACACAAGGACGTTGATACACTTAGGAGTTATGCACTTGCCCTCATCCCCCTACGACCGCTACGCGGTGCCTGCTCCACTGGAGAAGGGGGGTAAGGGGGGATGAGGTCGAAGCGTGCAGGGCTACTTTTCAAACGGTCTCTGAGGATACTTTGGAGCGATCTTTAGCGGGTACGGCGTTTTTGATCCCTGCCTGTGTCAAGATTAAGGCTTGCCATATAACCCGCCGCGGCAACTGCCGAGGTAATATCAGTCTCATGAAGTTGGGTTTCGTCGTATTCTACATCCACACACTGTCGGGCATAATTTGCAGAGGCAGACTTGACCCCTTCTAAATCTTCCAAGGCATTCTCCACTGCCATCACACAATTCACACAATGCATCCCCTGAATTTGAAAACGTTTTTTGACCATCATTCCCTCGCTTTTATACAACGATTATCGTCCCCGTAAACATTCCCATCCCACAGCTAAAATAGAGTCGTCCCGCATTCTGTGGCGGCAGATTGATCACGGTTTCGCCGGTTGCTGGCAGTACTCTATAAATATTTAATGCCGGGATCACAAATTCACTGGAACAGGTGTAGTTCTCCTTGGTAAACACCCTCAATCGTATGGGCTGCCCGCGCTGTACTCGAATTTGGTTAGGAATATAGCCACTATAATGTGCCTGAATCCTGATCTCCTGCACACCATTGGTTGAAATGGCTTCAACTGTTGAACCTGACACTTGGTCCGTCTCCAATAGCGCGGCGATCACACGACGGGGTGCCAAGGGTGAACCGAGTAGGTTCAAGCCTGAATCAACCGCAACAATGCCTAGGAATAAAATAAGAAGCGCGGTAGCGGTCGCAAATGTTTGCTTGAGTCTTCCCGACAAACGCAGAGCCAAAAAACCCAACGCAAAAAAAGTGGGAGCGGTTCCCAGAACAAACACTGCCATAATTGCTGCGCCTGTGAGGGCATTGCCAGAACTAACCGCGAGTACCGCCATTGCTTGGGTGGTGCCGCAGGGAATCAGAACCGTAAGAAAGCCTAATAAAGCAGGGGTGAATATCTCTCGGCTTTTGCTCTGATTGCGCATTAACCGTGTAAAAGTTTTCGGGGGTTGAATCGCAAAGTAGCGAAAAACAGGGTGAACGTTGTACATGTTGAGTGCCGTCCCAAGCATAAAAAAACCTGCGGCAAGCTGGAGAATAGCACGAGTTACAGGCGTGATTTGGAATGCTCCCCCAAGCGCGCCGAGTCCGAAACCAAGCAAGGTATGAGAGAAGACTTTAGCAGCCAAGAAGTAAAGAATAGGCATCAAGTTTTGAGCTAAGATGATCTGTGTTTGTGGTTTCGCTTGAGGATGCTTTTTTGAAGGATGTTTTCGTTTTGGGGCAGTTGAGATCGTTTCGGGTTGAGCAAGAGTCGTTGCCAGCAGCCCACCTTGAATAGCAAGGCAGGTCAAACCACCTGTAGTAAGACCTGTTAAGAAGATTACCCATAAATCGATCATCGCTGCCTAAAACTCCTATGTTGAGTGCTTATTGTCCAAATATCCTTCCGGAGACTGGAGTTATCACCTTAGAGGGCATAGACTTTCCGGAACTATTCGCTTTTGGGTCAGTGGGACACATTGATCAGCCCCAAAGCAACTGCACGCGTGACCGCTTCAGTGCGTCCAGATGCCCCCAACTTCTCATAAATGCTTGCCAGATGTCCCTGAACAGTTCGGTCGCTGATTGAAAGCTGAAACCCAATGGCTTTGTTGGTCATGCCACGTGCGGTGAAGTGCAGAACTTCTAGTTCCCTGTCGGTGAGTTTGTGAGGCATAGGATTACCCGAGGTGGACATCTGGTATGACCCATGCCCCACTTGAAAAACCTGATGTCCTTCATGAACCGCACGCACCGCATTGACGATTTCATCGGCGTCTGATGACTTCAGAACGTATCCATTGGCACCGGTCTCCAGCGCAGCTCGGATATAAGGGGGATCATCAAATGCGGTCAGAATCAGAATCCCCAAGGTTTCTCCCTGATCACGTAAGAGCCGGGCAGCCTCAAGCCCGCTGCCTCCCGGCATTTGAATATCCAACACCACCACATCAGGGTGGTACTTTTTGACCGCCTCAACTGCCTGAATGCCATTTTCTGCTTCAGCAACAATCACAATATCGCCTGCCTCAGTAAGGAAATCCCGAATCCCGCGACGAACGACGCTGTGGTCATCTGCCAGCACGACCTGAATGATGGATGTACTCATACCACCTATTTCTCATTTGAGCTTGTAATCGGGAGTTTCCCAGACTGAATTTCAGCAGATTGATATGCGACAAGCTTCTCCGCCAGCTAGATCATGTAATTGCCGATTCTCAGCGCTCTTTAGAATCTAGCATGAAACATTCATCGCATTGTCAGGATGCTCGACCCGTACCTCTAACCATGCGCTCTTATTCTTGTGCGCTTCGCGTTTAACTGTCCTCTTTTATGATAGATCCTTCCGCAGACAAGGACTTTACTCACAGGCTTAATTATGGGGTGTGGTATAGGCTTGCCAATACGCCGTTTGGCGGGGTAAATCCTTAAAAAGAGGTGGGGATGGTGTACCTTCCTGAGAGGGAAAGGGGTGGCGAAATAAGCGGTACTCTATCCCGGCAATGCGCTAAATGGCGTATTGCCTCAATTCATAGGGCGATCTAATCTGATGGGGTATGTTCTCTAACCAAGCCACACCGAATCAAATGAAGGTTCTCCACCATTGATGGATGATGAAAAAGGACAGATAGCTTGGATATGTTTTGGTTTGCTGCTTTCGGGGGTAATGGGCAGTTGTTTTGTGCTTGCCCTGATTGTAATTTCTGGCGGGGTGACTCCGGCCCGCAGTGTTGAGGAGAAGATGGCGCATTCGGACACAATGTCCGCGATTCAAATCTTTGATCAGTTTTTTGATTCCGATCAGTTGACCCGTGGACGTGAAATCTACCTACAAAACTGCGCTGCCTGTCACGGGGCTGAAGGTCGTGGGCAGTTCCCAGAAGCGCCTTTTCAGCCTGATAGTACAGGGCGAATTGGTGCGCCTCCTCATAATGACACCGGGCATAGTTGGCATCACAGTGATGTCCTGCTCATCCGGTATGTGACTGAAGGCGGTTTTAGCGATTTGACTCGGTTCTACCTTATGCCCCCCTTTGGGGATGTTCTGACTGACGAGCAAATTATGCTTGTTATTGCCCATATCAAAACCTTATGGACAGATGAGCAGCGCGCAAGACAGCGTCAGTTGACTATTGAGGAAGCCCAAGCCTCTCCCTAAGCGCCCTTGGCGCTGTTGCGAACTGAGTTCAAAATGAAATGCCAAACTGAAAGGAGTGAATACTGTTGAGTACCAAGAAGCAATCGCCGCGTTCAAAACTGCAACAACGACCACCAATACTGCCACTTACCATTGGCGTTGTGTTTGTGGTCGCTGTGATCGTGGTGTTGGTTGCAGCATCCAAGCAGGGATCATCCACACCGCCAGAGGTATCAGGTGCACCACGTGCTCGTCTAGATCAGACCCAAATTGATCTAGGCAAAGTCCCTCTCGATCAGCAAGTGGAAAGTGTTTTCCACCTGAGAAACGTCGGCGATCGCCCACTGGTCATCCTGGATGAACCACGTGTTGAATTGGTCCAAGGATGCTGCCCTCCCCGCGCTATCGTCAGTTCGACGACTATACAGCCCGGAGAGGAAGCCACCATCGCACTCCGTTTCACCATGCATGAAGGCATGGGTGGACAGCATGAGTTTCGTATCCATGTCCGCACGAACGATCCTTCACAGCCTGAAATTCCATTGACGGTACTTTCCGTGTGGGGAGAGTAAGGAATGCTCATAACCTTAGCCCCATAAACCCTTTGCTGGCTCATGCTGATCTACTCCACACCATGAGCCAGCCTTGATACTGAGCTGAGGTGTACACCGAAATTGCTATTTGAGGTTAGCACACATGAGAGCCAAGAGAGGCATGGAGCTTGAGCAGAAAGCCTTCGTTGGTGCGTGCGTGAAGGCGTTGGATGCCCAGTTTTCGAGTTGGCTGTTGACCGTTTCGATGCTGTGCTGGCTCATTTCGACATCCGTTCTAAAAACACAGAGCATTGCTGGGGATTTGGTCAGGCTGGTTGTGTTTCTGACAGTCAGGCCCGTTTCCTTATCGGAAATCGAGTGTGATGCTTCCGGGATGCGGCAAAAACAAGCGACAATAGAAAGGCGAAAACGCCCGTGCTTGCGGAGAAGAGGCTCAAGTTGGTCGTTGCAAAGCTGATGCCTCTGGGAAGAAAACCCCGACGGGTGAAAAGCGGCTAGGCGGACTGCCACTGATAAGCATGATG
>JACSRJ010000006.1 GCA_014879835.1 Anaerolinea sp. | reverse complement strand
CTCAAGAATCTGATTCCCCCTTCTACCGCGTGCGGGCGGGCACCGCGCAGCGGTCGTGGGCGCAGGGGGGATGAGGGTAAGGCTGCAAGTGCAGCTCAATCCTCTAGGAAACCGCCATAAAACTTAGTGTCGCCCCTTCAGCGATAGAGAGGGGAGTTTTTAGTCGATCAGCTCAAAGGTCACGGTGACCACAGCGCTCACCACAATTTGACCGGGCGCAAGCGCCCCTTCTAGTTCACCGCCCTCGCCGCCGCCTTCCTGCACCACATTCTGAGAGACATTGCTCCGTCCATAGGAGTTGGCGTACCAGTAGATTTGACCTTCGCTGATGGAGATCGCCTCACCCACGCTGTCGCCCAATTCTCCGGCCAGCGCCATCGCTTTTTCTTTGGCAGCTTTGATCGCCAGTGCCCGGGCCTGATCGCGGTATTTACGCAGTTCCGTGGTGCGGAACTGGATACCCTGAACGTAATTCACCCCACTTTCAAGGGATGCTGTCAGAAGCGGCTCAAATTTGGTCAAATCCTTCAAAACGATGACCACATTACGACGCACAAAATAGCCTGCAATTCTGCGGGATTCGTTGTCGCGCACATCATAACGTGGCTCGATGTTTACATAATCCATTTGGACATATTTGGCCTCGATACCCATGGATTCGGTAACCCCAAGCAGGCTCTTCATGGCTGCATCGTTGGCTTCCTTGGCCGTCTTGAGGATGGGAGACCAGTTTTCAATTCCTAAGGTGATGAGCACCTCATCAGGCATTACCCGGACTTCCGCGCTCCCGGTGACGCTGATGGTTCGATTGGTTTGGGCCTTCACGGTGTTGAGCGGGGCCGCAAAAATCAGGGCCAAAAGCAGCAAAATTGGAGTCATCTTACGCATGTGCCTATCCTCTTGTTTGAGTTAGAACCCATGCCAATTGTGGCATAAAAAAAGCGCGGGGATGGTTTCCCTCGCGCTTTTTCATACAAGCCTTATCTAAGATCAGGAAGCGCTTAACCCGCGTTGATGGTCTGGGTATCGGATTGGGCGTTTTTGGCCGTAAACAGATCAAGACGCTCACCCACATCCGCAAAAATCTTCGCCGCCCGATCCAAATGTTCAAAGGTATGGGTGGCGGTGTAGCTGGTCCGAAGCAGGCTTAGGTGAGGCGGCACTCCGGGAGGCAGCACCGGGTTCACATATACTCCACCATCGGCCAAGGCGCGCCATGCGAGGACGGTGCGCAGATCATCACCGATGATCACGGGGATGATAGGGGTATTGCTGCCGCCGATGTTCAGTCCCAACTCCCGGAACTTCGCACGCATGTAGTTGGCATTGTCCCACAGACGGGTCACCATGCCCGGATCTGATTCCAGTAGATCAAGGCAGGTCAGGACGGTGGCTGCGTTAGCGGGTGGCAAACTGGCGCTGAACATGAGCGAACGGGCGTGATGCTGAATGTAATGAAGGACATCTGCTTTACCCGCGATGTACCCCCCAACGGAGGCGAAACTCTTGCTGAAGGTGCCCATGATCAGATCAACCTGATCGAGCATGTTAAAGTGAGCCGCAGTGCCGCGCCCACCCGGGCCAGTCACCCCGATCCCGTGTGCATCGTCCACCATGATCCGGGCGCCGTACTTCTTGCAGATGGGCACAATTTCGGGCAGGGGGGCAATATCCCCGCCCATGCTGTAAACGCCATCGACCACCACCAATTTACCGGCTTCAGCGGGCAGCCGGCTGAGGACAGTCTCTAGACTGCTCACATCGTTATGACTAAAGCGTTTCATCTCGCCAAAAGCCATCAAACACCCATCCACGATGCTTGCGTGATCTTCCTTGTCGATGATCACATAATCCCCTTTGGAGACCAGCGAGGAGATCACCCCCACGTTCACCTGATAACCCGTGGTAAAAGTAAGGGCGGCTTCGGTGTTCATAAACTTCGCCAACCGCCGCTCCAACTCAAGGTGCAGTTCCAAAGTTCCGTTCAAGAAGCGGCTGCCCGTGCAGCTTGTGCCAAAGACTCGGATCGCTTCCATGGCCGCCGCACGCACTTTTGGATGGGTGGTTAAGCCCAGATAGTTGTTAGAACCAAGCATGATCACCTCATGCCCATTAAAAGTCGCCGTCACCCCCTCAGAATTGGTGAGGGGTTGAAAGAAAGGGTAAACCCCGATCTTCTGGGCTTCTCTGGCATAGGTGAACTTGGATACCTTATCGAATAAATCAGCAGGCATTGGGCATCCCCCAGTATTTCAAGACGTATTTGCTACAACCCTGACAAGCAACAATAGTGACGTTGTGAGTCATTTTACTTGATTTTTGGCAATTTGCGCGCTTTGGGGGATGAGGTTGAGGTTAGGATACCCTCCGAACAGATCGCTTTTCTGATCGGCTTGCAGCAGATGATCCGGGAAAATGCCGAGTATGGAGGC
>JACSRJ010000139.1 GCA_014879835.1 Anaerolinea sp. | reverse complement strand
ACAGGGCAAACGCATCTTGTTAAGGCAGACAAGCAGCAGACGACGCAGGCGTCGTCCCTACGGCAGAATCGTTTTCGTAGGGACGCTGTCTACGACGTCCGGCTGTCAGCGCCAAATCCTCATCCAATCGCCCTACTTCTCAAACTGCCCCTTTCGATAAAAACAGGGTGCTTTGACTCAACTGCGTAAGCCCTAGCAGTCAAGGGTATGGTGTTCAAGTTATAATCATTTCAGCGATCTGATAGCATTTGCCCTTTGGATAAAAGTTATGTGTTTGAGCGACCCCGAATACCGAAATCTGGTACAAACCCTGACAACCCTGCTCACCGATCTAGATAAACGCCTGTTTTACCTGAGCATGGCATTTCCGAACGATCCTCAGAAGTATAGTTTTGTGGTACTGGACAGCGCCCCGGCGACCTTCACGGGCAACCTGATCCGAGAGTTCTACGGCAACCGCCCCGCCGATCTGCTGACCCTGCTGCAAGTGATTCAGGAGCAGGAAGGAGGCGCACCGGCCCGCGCTTTGCAGCCCTCGGTGGAGAAGCTGCGCCTGTGCCTCGCGCCGGAGGAGCCGCTCTACAAGCTGTTCATCAGCTACCGACGCAAAAGTTGGGACTTCACCCATCGGTTGGTGGCAGATCTGCGGGGCAGGATCAGCGCCGATATTTTTGTGGACTTCAACAGCATCGACTCATCCGATTTTGAGCGCAGCATCCTCTTTCACCTGCGGCAGGCGGACTGTGTGCTGGTGCTGGTCTCCGAACATACCTTCAGTGAGCGCATTCACGACGAGGGCGACTGGATGCGCAAGGAGATCGCCGAAGCGCTGCGTTTGGGCAAACCAACGGTGCTGCTTGCCCACGAAGGACGCTACCCGCCGCCTGCCGACCAACTCCCGCCGGACATTGGGGCCATCGCGGGACGGCAGGGGATCGAGTTTTATCCCCGTTACTGGGATGCGGCGGTGAAGGAACTGGTGGCTTTTATCCCGCAGGCAATCCGGAATCCACCCACGCCGGTGGTGCCCTCACCCCCGGCCCCGCTCCCAAAGGAGAGGGGAGAAAAGACCCCCGTAGGGACGAGACCCGCGTCGTCCGCGCCCACACCCAACTATGGGGCGATCTTTGATCAGGCAACCCGTCTTTACAACGATGAGCAATATGCCGAAGCCCTACCGCTGTTGAAGCAGTTGGCCGCAGCGAACTATCGATCGCGGGTGGTGGCGGTGATGCTGGCTAAAGCGGAGAGATATGAGGAGATTCAAGCCGAATACGACGAACTGGCGGATTACCTGCGTTTGAAATCGATCCCCGCTGCGGCTTATCAGGAGTGGGAGGCTTTTCAGAATAACTACCCAGATTGGTTTGATTTGGTAGGGGATCCCCAAAAACTGCGCGAACGCCTGAGACGGCCCCGCAAGCGCAGCGTGGAACTCCTGCCCGCGCCTTTTGCATGGATTGAAATCCCGGGTGGCAAGGGAACCCTCAAGACCGATGCACCGGGGGTCACGCTGGCGGTTCCAAGCGAAAAGTACTGGATCGCCAAGTATCCCCTAACCAATGCGCAGTTTGCCCCGTTCATGGAAGCGGGGGGCTACACACAGGATCGGTGGTGGACAAAGGCGGGCATTGAAGCGCGCACAAGGGAAAACTGGACGGAACCCCGCCTCTGGCAAGATGCCAAGTGGAATGGCGCGGAACAGCCCGTTGTCGGTGTATCTTGGTTTGAGGCGATAGCCTACTGCCAGTGGCTGAGTGAGGTGACGGGTGAAAAGATCATGCTGCCCACCGAGGCTCAATGGCAGTATGCGGCACAGGGCACGGATGGACGGGAGTATCCGTGGGGAAAAAATTGGGATACCAGCCGCTGCAACAACAATGTTGGTGGTAAAGGTATTGGCAAAACAAGCCCCGTCAGGCAGTACGAAGGCAAGGGCGACAGCCCCTTTGGGGTGGTCGATATGGCGGGCAACGTGTGGGAGTGGTGCTTGACAGATTATGATCAAAAGATAAATGATATTAATAGCAATGCTGATAGGCGAGTGCTGCGGGGGAGCGGCTGGTTCAACTCCGTTGCCGTGAATTTCCACTGCGTCTGCCGTAGCGGGGACGTCCCTGAGTTCAGGGACGTCAGCTGGGGGTTTCGTCTTTCCCTCTCTTAATTTTGTTCTGACATTCTGAATTCTGGGTTTCTGAACTGCTGATCTTCAGCGCGCTTTGCGCGCCCTGTGCCGGGGGTTCAGGGGGCGAAGCCCTCTGATCGCGATAAAAATTGAGGATGGGGGAAGACCGGACGCGCCAAGGCGCGTCCCTACGTTGGGAGGGGTGGTTGGTTCGTACAAATCAGGCGTTAGCCGACGGATTCGAGAAACCATCAAGGATTTCACGCTTCCCCTGTGGCAAGGACGGTACTACGATCACATCATTCGGGATGAGGCTGATCTGAAGCGGATTCAGGCATACATCTAGAACAATCCGACGCGGTGGGCGGAGGACAGGTTGTACACGGGGTCGGGGTGACCCTCATGCCTGTTTGATCCCCACGAGGATCAAGTGGTGGTGGGTGAAGGTGATCGAACCGCCCGGATCAAACTGAGGTTGATACCAGTTCCGGATCGCGGGGGGGGCCTGCCGCAGCATCACCTGAAGGCGTGTGACCGTATCGGGATCATCGTTCTGCATCCGCGTCCACCAGCCAAAATCAAACTGCACCGCGATAACCTCACTGTGGTTCACCTTTAAGCCCACCCCACTGAAGAATCCCTGCCATTCCGGCTGGGAGTATTCCCACCCATGACTGGGATCACGCAGTTTTTCAAAAGCGTTGGTGTAGCGGGCATCTTCGGGCATGGGTGGCGCAATTTGATCGACCACCCCCACGATCCCGCCGGGTTTGACGATCCGGGCGCACTCGCGTACAAAGGCGGCCGGATTGGGAAAGTGATGGGCCGCAAAACGGCAGGTCACGCTGTCCAAAGCGTTATCCGGGAAGGGCAGGTGTTCGGCGTCAAGGCGCACATAATCGGCGTTGATCTGCTGCCCCGCCAAGTGATCCCGCGCCGCTTGCAGCATGTTGAGGGTAATATCGGCTGCGATCACGGCTGCGCCCTGTTTGGCGAGACCAAGGGCCACATGCCCGCCCCCGGTGGCAATATCTAAAGCCAGCCCGCCCGCGGGCGGTGACGCCAGTTCCACAAGGCGATCCAGCGAATAGCCCATGCTGTGAACCGAACTGGTGACATATTTATCGGCCAATGCCCCAAAACGCGCCTGCGAACGCGCACGCGGATCGTCACTCATCAGGTGATGCTCCTGAACACAAAAAAAGGGACGACTCGAAGTGAGTCGCCCCTCAGTGTACCCCAGTTAGCAGGTGGGGAGAAGTCCTCTCCCCAGAAGGTTAGTCCCGGCTGCCAAAGATGCGCAGCAGATACAGGAACAGGTTCACGAAGTCAAGGAACAGCTCAAAGGCCCCCAAAAGGGCAACCCGCTGAGCCATGGTGCCATCACCGCTGACGGCCACCTGTGCCGCGTTGCGCTTGATCTTCTGGGTGTCCCACGCCGTCAGAGCAGCGAAGATGAGCACCCCGGCGTAGGTCACGATCCAGTAAATGGCTTCACTGCGCAGGAAGATGTTGACAACGCTGGCGATCAGGATACCAATGAGGGCCATGATCGCAATTGAGCCGATCTTGGACAGATCCATCTTGGTGGTGTAACCGATGAGCGACATCGCCCCAAACATACCGGCGGTTGCAGCAAAGGCCGCAATGATCGCCTTATCGGTGTACATCGTCAGGGTGACGCTGGTGAACAAACCAAAGATGGCCGTCATACCGAGGTACATGATCGCCCCAACGGTCACATTGGCGCGCATCACCACCGGGTGGAAGGCAAAGGCCACCACGATATAACCGATGCCCAAAGCGAGCATCAGCCCCGGATTAAACAGAGCAAATTTGGTCGGGTCGCCGCTTTCGAGGGCTGCGGTCGCCGCACCGCGCAGGGTGAGGGCGATCCCAAAACCCACGAGCAGACCCATTGCCAGCCAGAAATAAACCAGACGCATGATCTTCGAGAGATCAAGCGCCCCGACTGTGGTACGACTTTCAGAGTAGCTTGTGAATCCCATAGGTCTTATACTCTCCACTCTTGATCAATTTGCGCTTGAGACAAGCGTAAATCCCTTTATCAGAGATACAGGTTCCTATACATAATTATACAACAACTCCCCCACGCACCAACCAATCATTCCCCCCAAGAATCAGGGGTTCTTAATCTGGCACCACCATCTGGGTGATACCTTCGGGTGGTGCAGGGTACTTCAGGTCGAGACGTTCAAGGGTCTCAATGATGGTCTTGGTGACGATGTAGTTACGGTACCACTTCTTGTTGGCAGGCACGATGTGCCATGGGGCTTTTTCGGTGTGGCAGCGGCTGAGCGCGTCCTGATAAGCCTCTTGATAGGCATCCCAATATTCGCGCTCTTTGAGATCGCCGGGGTTAAACTTCCACTGTTTGGCAGGATCATCACGGCGCGCTTCGAGGCGCTCTTTTTGTTCATTCTTGGAGATATGCAGAAAGAATTTGAGGACAATCGTGCCGTGTTCGGTGAGGGTTTCCTCAAAGCGGTTGATGTGGTCGTAACGTTCCTTCCACACACTTTT
The DNA here is from genome assembly GCA_014879835.1 of Anaerolinea sp. Classification (GTDB taxonomy): domain Bacteria; phylum Chloroflexota; class Anaerolineae; order Aggregatilineales; family UBA2796; genus UBA2796. The sequence goes on along the minus strand of JACSRJ010000139.1, from coordinate 8,959 downwards.
GGGCACAAGTTCGTGCACCCGCACCACCAGCACATCTTCATAGTGGGAGCGGTTAAAGACCCCGATCATGCCTTTGGCGGGGACGCGCTGATGGATGCGCCACAAAAAATCCCGGGCTAGCTCAGCCGGGGTGGGCGCTTTAAAGGAGGTGATCTCTACCCCTTGGGGATCAACGCCTTTAAACACATGGCGGATAAGCCCGTCTTTACCGGCAGTGTCCATGCCTTGAAGGATCACCAAAAGCCCGTACTGCCCGCCTGCGTAGAGGATGTCTTGGAGTTCGTCAAGGCGCTGTAAGTCTTTTTTGAGAGTCTCCTCAACCTCTGTTTTATCTTTGAAACCGCCCGCATAGCCCGGATCGTAATCGGAGAGTTTGATCTTTTTCCCGATAGGTGGGATCAAAGGTTGTTTAGCCATCTGACAAGCCCCTTCATGTGGTCGTTCAGTCCCAATTGTAGCAGAAGTGGGAGAAGTTGAGGCTTACCCCGGCGAGAGGGGCAGGGTCTCTAGATGGGACTCCGCCCAGTCCTCATAGGCGGCCCGAAGACGCAAGGTGGTCGGGCCGGGCTGCCCGGTGCCGATCACCTGCGTGTTGATCATCACAATGGGCACTACCCCCCGCGAGGCGCTGGTGAGAAAGGCTTCGTCAAGGGCCCACAACTGATCAGCCCGGACAGGGGTGAGATCAAGAGGCAGGATCGCAGGTGCGACCTGAAAGACGATCTTTTGGGCCATCCCGGGCAGCACCCCTTCAGCAGCAGTGTGGAGTTTGCCATCGGTAATGGCGTAGAAGTTGCTGCTTGTACCTTCTAGCAGGAAACCTTCGGGGCTGACCAGAAGCGCTTCATAGGCCCCCGCTGGTAAACTCTCCGTAGCGGACTTGCGCGCTTGCATCCATTGGGTGGCTTTGGCCCGGGGGTTGTGCCGGGTCAGGGTTGTGGTCACCACCCGCACCCCATTTTCGATCACTGCTGGCGAGAGTGGGGTGAATGGCTCCAAAGTGATCACGACCTGATCGGGGTATGCCTGTGGGACGGTGATCCGAAACCGGGACAGTTCATAACCGCTCTGGTCGATCAGGGTGCGCAGTGCGTGCCGAATCGCCGTCCGATCCAGCCTTACGGGGATCCCCTGAAGGGCGGCTGATTCTTCGAGGCGGTTCAGATGATCCTCAAAAAGCAGCACCCCGATCCGCTTAAAGGTGCGCCCAACGGTGTACACCCCTGCCGGTTCAAAAGCTGCTGCCTCCGCCAGTGAGGTGGCGTGCCAAGTGGGGTTTTGCACCCCCTGAGGGGTCAGGATGATACTTGGGATCGAGGTTTGGGGGTCGGTTGGGTTTGTGCTGCTCATGATTTGATCACTTTGGATACACCGCTAATACTGCGGGAATCCCACGCAGTCCGGGTATATAATCAATGGTTCCCCCTGTTGAGAGATACAGGTTGGTGGAGTTTCCCCCATCCATGTTCAGGGCGTAGAGGATGTCCATGCCAGAGGACAGCCCCAACCAACTGCCCAGATCGGCGAGGTTGGTGCCGGCCCCACCCGTGACCAAAAAGATCAGGTTGCCGGATCGATCCTGAGCGACAACGGTACGGGCGGCGATCACGCCGGCCACATCAGGATTAATGGGTGCGATCTGCCCCATCGCCACCAAAATCGGGTAGGTCTGCACGGCCTGTGTGATCGCCTCGCCACCTACCAGCGGCTCCAACCACAACGAGCGCACTTTGGGCACACCATTTTTGACCTGAAAAATGCCGGAATCATTCCGATTGAGGTAACCCGCAAGGGTGTTTCCATCCGCCACCACCAACCCCAGCGACAGATTTTGCGGGGTAAAAAAGACCGTGTTCACGATGGCCACAGCGTTGGGCAAAAGCTGCTTCCACTGGGCGATGTTGAGGGCCTGACCGGGCAAATAATGCACCCGGAAGTTGAAGGCACTGGGATCAAAACGCGCCGCCAGAACGTTCACCACTGCCCCTTGACTATTCCGGTAGGCGAAGGTGCGCCAGAACCCACCCGTGCGAGAAGCCACGATCCCATTCCAGCCCGCGCTGTTGGGGGTGGGGCTTGCAACGATAAATGGTGGTTGGGTGACAAAGGGAGTCACGAAGGGCGTTCTGGCCGCACCTGAATCGAAGGTGGGCAGCGGTGTCCCCGAAATCCGGGTGGGAAACATCGGGATGGCGGTCGCATTGGTGTTCCCAGTTTCGCAGGCGCTCAAAACCAGCATCCCCACCAGAAACAGCAGCGCAAATAGTCGGCGGTTCATCATCCTACACCCCTGAAATTGAACCTCAGCAAGCGTAGATAACTATACCCGAAATGGGGCTGAGAGGCACATCCCCTGTGAGAGCGCTTCTTGACCGGGGATGCGCGGAGATGGGTAACACCTTCACCCTTCCGAGGGATGTGGTAAGGGTAACCCCACATGGTCGCCCGCCGCGTGGGATCAAATACCGGGCAGCCTCGCGTGGCTGCCCCTACGGTGCACTTCTCAAATGGCTTCTCAACAAGGGCCCAACCCACTGAAAAGGCGCAGTGCCCCAAAGGGTCAAAAGTGAGCCTATTCGGTTCGGATATCCTTGGCCCAATCACGGTTTTCCCGGTACCAATCCACCAGATTTTTGACGCCTTGGGCAAAGGGCATCTGCGGTTCCCAGCCCAGTTTTGCCCGCGCTTGCGAAATATCGGCCCATGTGGCGGTTACATCAGCAGGGTGACGGGGGACATAACTGATTTGGGCCTTTTTGCCCAGATATTCCTCCACCATCTCGATCACGTCGGACAGCACCACCGGGCGATCTGATCCCAGATTGATGGTCTCATAACCCAAGGGTTTTAGGGCTGCGATGGTTCCCCGCGCAATATCATCGACATAGGTGAAGTCGCGGGATTGTTTACCATCGCCAAAGACCGTGACCGGTTTGCCCTCGTTGATCCACTGGACAAACCGAAATAGGCTCATGTCTGGACGGCCCGCAGGGCCAAAAACGGTGAAGTAACGCACCACAGTCACATCGATTTGGTACAAACTGTGATAGGTATAACACATGACCTCCGCCGCTTTTTTGGAGGCTGCATAAGGGGAGATGGGCTGATTGGTGTCGGCATCCTCTCGGTAGGGCATGGGGTTATTTGTGCCATAAAGGCTGGAGGTGGAGGCCAGTACGAACTTGTTGATGCCCCGTTCTCGACACAGTTCAAGCAGGTTTAGGGTTCCGGTGATATTGGTCTCGATGTACACCCAAGGGTTTTCAACGGACTGCCGCACCCCGGCCCGCGCTGCGAGGTTGATCACCCCGGCGATGGAAGACTCATCAGCCAGAATTGCGTTGAGGCTGCGCCGATCCGCGATATCCACCTGATAAAAAGTGAATCCCGGCTTGCCCCGCAGTCGGTTGAGCCGCCACATTTTCAGGCGGGTATCGTAAGCGTCATTGAGGTTGTCGATCCCAGTGACGGTGTGCCCTGCCTCCAGCAGGAACTCCACTGTACGGGAGGCGATAAACCCGGCAGCGCCTGTGACCAAATAGTGTGCCATAAGATGATCAATCCTCTTGTGTATAGGGGCGTGTTGGCTCAAGATCAATGTGGGTCATCAACACCCCGTGGGGATCAAAATCAAGGGTGATCTGGGCGTTGATCTGCGGGCCGGAGAGCAGAAGCCGGCTTCCTTGTAAGGTGAAGGCTCCCACTCCGATCAAGGTGCAAAAGACAGCGTCCTTGGCGCGCAGTACAAGGCTGCGTTTTGGGGCCCGTTCCCGAATACCGTAATATCGGGAAAACCAACCTGCCCCAGTGGTCAGATCATCCTCTTGAGCCAAAGTGAGATCATACCCCGCTTTGCCCGCAAATGCCCGGATCAAGATGGGCACTGTGTGGTGCGGGTTCACCAGCCAGTTTAAGCGGTAGTGATGTTCAGCACTGCTGCTTAGGTGATCGACCACAAGCCACAGATCACCACGCAAGAGCAGCACTGCCCGACGATGCCTGACCGGCGCCGAAAGCCGCCAATAGCCATCATGCTCACCTTCCCAATACACAAAAGCATCACGGCGGCCCTGATGACGCACCCAACCCCGGGCCCACTCCAACCACAAAAATCGCCCCGCACGCAGCATCTGATCACAGTCGTCAACCAGCACCGTATTGTGGGCCGCGGTCCGGGCAAGGGCGTTATCCCATGGCGGATCGTCGTTGTAGCGATAAGTGCCCGCATCCATGAGGATGTTCTGCCCTTGCCACCACAGATCAAGATGGAGCTGATCGGCATGTGCGGGACGATCTTGGTATTGGGCGCAGCGGATGAGGGCCCAACTGTGTTCACCCTGCAAGGTATAACAGCCGCTCTGAGGCGCGGTCAGATCAGTTTGTGGAGGCAGGGGAGTCCATGAGGGCAGATCGGATTCCAGAAGCCAATACAGCCCTTCGAGCCACGGTTGAGGTTGAGTCTGATCAAGGGATGGGGCAAAACGGCGCGTGCCCTCAAAGATTACATGGGCCCATTCAAGGGTGGGGCGATAATCACTGTAATCGCAGCGGGTGAGGGGCAAAAGCAGGGCCCCATCATTATGCCCCAAGTTGGGCAACTGCCCTGTCGTTGGCTCCATTAAGGACTGGAGGAACTGGGCCGCACGCTTGAGACGGGTGATCATCTGCGGGGCAAAGGTCAGACCCTGAAGCTGCCCCAACTGGAGGGCCCACAGGCAGCCATCGAGCATCAAGCGCTCGTAGTTGGTCGAGTGCTGCATGTACCCACCATCGGGGTAAACCTGACGCATCACCTCTCTTTCGAGGATGATCTTGCCCCGGCTGCGCCAGCGCTGCGCCTGTGCCAATTCAGGGAACAGCAGCCCTACGGTCAACAGGGCCACCCCTTCAAGGATCGCGTGATTGTTCTTTTGGGAGCGGGCAAAAGCATGGTGTTGATCAATGTGGGCCGCCTGAACTGCGATCATCTGAACGAGGGCTGCAGTTCGGGCCGGGGTGGTGTGGGGCGAACCTGCAAAAGCGTACAGCCCCCAAACCCACCCTAACAAACGGATCGCCAGTTCTTGGCCACTTTTCCAATGAACCCCCAAACGCGGGGGATTGTGTTCGCGCCAGTCCATGACCAACGCCCAAAAGCCCTGCGGATAACGTTCATCGCCTGTGTAGGCATAAGCGCGGGCGAATAAAAAAGCGCAAGCAAAACGGGCCGGCTCCCAGACGAATTTAATATCGCCTTGCTCAAAATCATCGATCTGGGACCAGTGCTGATCGGGGGCATATGCCCGTCCGTTGAGGGGATGCCGATGCCAGTCCGGGGGAAAGGGGTGCTTCAGCTTCAAAGCTGAAAAGTAGACCCAGTGTCCCTCAAGCAGGGCATCCGCTTCAGTTTTGACCAGCGCTTGTGTGGCAGCATCTGGGGCGGTGGGAAGCTTTTGAAAAAAGAAGCGTGGGCTGTGGCTTCGACGCCATTGGGCATAAGCTTCTGGGGCGGTGGGCACACCCGGCCGAAGATACCGCGCCAAGGGGCGATCTGCCCACGTAAAAGCAGGGGACTGCCAGCGCATCAGCCCGGTACGCACTCGCAGTTCATAACCCGCCCGAAAAAACAGCCAGCGCCAGCCCAAACGGCGGATCACTTCAAGGGTATGGTGGAGGCGCTTCACCGGGGGTGATCCATCCTAAAAAGGGAAAACCCCATAACGGAAAAAGTAAAAGACCAGCTTTTGCAATTCCCCTTCAAGGTTCAGCAGGGCTTTGCCATCCGACCAAGGATCATCACCTTCGCGCTGGTCGGCTTGCACGAAGATCAGGCGCACGGGCGGGTCGCCTTGAAGCCGTCGGTAAACGGCCCAGACTCGCCGGGTATGGTAGCCATCGGTGACGATGATCGCGGAGGCAGCACCTTCGCGTTTTAGGATTTCCAAGATCTGTTGGGCTTCGCTCCATGTGGTGGTCGCTTCGGTATTGGTGAGGATGTCGGACGAAGGGATATTCAACTCAGCCATCAGCAGGGTATCGAGTTTATAGGTATCGAAGCCCCCGCTGATGAGGATACGAGGGGCGTAACCCTCTTGATAGAGGCGGGCAGCGGTGCGGGCACGCATTCCCTCCCCGCCGCCTAAGATCACAATAAAATCCGCTTTTTGAGGCGCTTCTGCAACCACAAAGAGCTTGTAGATCAGGGGGAGCCAGCCTGTCCGAGTGGCCCACAGTGCCAAAGGCAGGGTGAAGATGATCGCAGCCGCCAACAGGCAGCCCTTCCGCTTGGGCGAACGTCCTGAATACCCTGATTGTGCCTTCATCATTCAAGGCTGCCCTGCTGCACCAATGACCCCAAGAACGGAAGCCGTTCAGCACCCTCCGGCGATACTGGGGATGATCCGCAGTTTGTCACCCGGCTCAATGGAGGTGTCCAAGCCATCCCGATAACGGATGTCTTCTTCGCCAATAAAGACGTTCACAAAGTTACGCAGTTCTTCACCATTAAAGAGGTGAGGGCGCAGATCAGGGTACTGCTGGGTTAATGAGGCGAGGATCGCCCCTACCGTCTCGCCCTTCACTTCGATCTCAGCGTTGCCGCCAGTATAGGCGCGCAGCGGCGTCGGGATTTTGATCGTGGTCATCCAGTCCTTATCTCCTTACAAGAATCTGATTGGGGCGTGAGGCTTTCCCCACGCCCCTTATTGGGATCGGTTGAGTATCCCGAATCTTACCGCTTACTCGGCCCCTTTGACAATGGGCGCACCCACCAAATTGCCCCATTCCGTCCACGAACCGTCATAGTTGCGCACATCCTTCAAGCCCAAGAGGTAGGTGAGGGCAAACCATGTATGGGAGGAACGCTCCCCAATGCGGCAGTAAGCAACCACTTCCTTCTCGCCACTGACGCCCTTGCCGCCATAAATCTGCTTCAGTTCCTCCACCGATTTGAAGGTGCCATCCTCGCGCACCGCAGTCCCCCACGGCACATTCTTCGCGCCGGGAATATGCCCCGCACGCTGCGCCGTCTCGGTCATGCCGGGGGGGGCAATCACATCGCCCACATATTCGGCGGGAGAGCGAACATCGATCAGGGCGAAGGCGTCTTTTTTGAGTCGGGCCTTCACAAAGTCCCGATCCGCCCGCAGATGCTCCTGAATTTTGGAGACTTTGTAGTTGGTGGGGGCATAACTGGGGACTTCGCTGGTCAGGACCCGGCCTTCGGCCACCAACTTCTTACGCCCACCATCAATCAGGCGCACATCCTCATGACCGTAGTACTTCAGAATCCAGAAAGCATAGGCCGCAAACCAGTTGTTGTTATCCCCATACAGGATGATGGCGGTCTGGGGGCTGATCCCGGAGGCGGAAAGCAGCGCTTCCAAGTTTTCTTGGCTGATGATGTCGCGGGCTACCTGATCTTGAAGTTGGGTCTGCCAGTTAAAGGCAACCGCGCCGGGGAGGTGTCCCTGCTCATATTGGGTGGTATCGACATCGACTTCAACAAAACGCTTGTCGGCATCGTTCAGATGCTCTAGCGCCCAATCGGTGGACACCAACACGTTAGAAATCGCCACTGCACTCATGTTCTTATCTCTCCTCTTTGATCCTCAGATATTGATTGTTAACACGGTGGGATAACAGCCCCACACGTAGGAATAAACCATAGAAGTTAGCGAGTTAAGCCTCATCTGCCCTAGCCCCCTTTTCCAACGGAGAAGGGGAAACGAGTTTTTTGAGGGAACTTCCCCTTCAAGTTACCCCTTCCAATAAATACAGGGTAAAGCAGACTAACTGGGTAAGCCCTTTTAAAGGTTTAGGGTTGAAGGTGGATTTCGGTCTCCACAAACTGATCCCGATTCTGGCTTAACTGCCAGCCCCGGAACTCCACCGCCTGCGCATTTCGCACCGAGGTGATCAGGTAGGTGAAGTTGGGCAGGGCATGAACCCGATCATACTCAGAAGGGATGGCTGGGCTTTCGGGGTGGGAATGGTAGTATCCCACGATGGTTAGATTGCGGGCGTCGGCCTCATCTTCAAGGCGGGCCCAATCGGTTGGGGTCATAAAGTAGCGGTGATACTGTTCTTCGCTCTGCGCCACATTCTCCACCGGGCGTACATCCTGCACGGTGACCGTCTCACCCACGATCTGGCCCAACAAAAAGCCGCCGCCTTCATTGGGGTAGTTTTGCTGAAGTTGGGCAAAAATGCGCCCTTGCAGGGCTGCTGAGATCACAACCGTCACGCCGTTTTCCTCCCTCGGAATGGTCTTGATCAGGCACAAAAAAAGCCGACCCGGATTGGGGTCAGCTTCTGGTAGAGGTCATTTCAAGATGACCAGCCTCAACACCTTCTCCCAACCCCAAGTTTAGCAGCAGCCAGCACAACACAAGCAGCCGCCGTGGCTGCATTTGTGGAGGGGTGTGGGGTTCGGAATTATGAGTGAGTGAGTCATAATCATTAACTCTAGCATGAGCCAGAGTCAAATGCAAGGGAAAATGACTCCCTCTAGGGCAAAGTGCACGAAAGATCCCATTAAGATGCCATTTGAGAGGTCACCCTGCGACTGTAGACCTTATCCCCACTTACCTTTCAAGGGCAGGTTTTTGAGGGAGGGGTATCAAGAACCCCTCATCCCCCTGCCCCCCTTCTCCCACGCTGCGCGGGGCGAAGGGGGAAATCTAGACTCTGAGGGGTGATACCCCTCAAACGCCCCGGTTGGGGGCTGTGGGGGACGCCCCCACCAAAGGTTTTTCTCCCCTCTCCTAGCCGCGAAGCGGCGGGTGGGAGAGGAAAGAGGGGTGAGAGCTATCACCCTAACCCAAAAATGTAGTGTCGCCCCCTCAGCCCACGCTGCGCGGGGTGAAGGGGGAATCGAGACTCTGAGGGGTAGACCCCTCAAACGCCCCGGTTGGGGGCTGTGGGGGACACCCCCACATGGTCGCCCGGCGGGTGCAGACAGAAGACCGGGCAGCCACAC
>JACSRJ010000224.1 GCA_014879835.1 Anaerolinea sp. | reverse complement strand
TGGGGGTGTTCCCCACAACCCCAACCGGGAGTCTGAGGGGTCAACCCCTCAAGAGTCCAATCCCCCTTCGCCCGCGTGCGGGAGAAGGGGGGCAGGGGGATGAGGTTTTTTCCGACCCTATTCCCCTAAAAACCTACCCCTGAAAGAAGGGGGGGAGGGTTATGGCACGACCTGATAAGTGATCTCCGGTTTGTTGTTGACCTCACCAGAGGGCCCTTCATCAACCTGACTATTCAGGTCAAGCACCACCGCGATCTTAAAGGTGCCTTGTCCAACGACCCCCGGATAGGTGATGGTGATCGTGCTGAACTGCCCCACACCCAAGCCCGGCAGATTCTGGGCCCCAAAAACCCCACCGGGATCAAAGGCTGCGGCCACCGCGAAGGGCCCAGCATTTGCCCCACCCACATTTTGGATGGTCACCGTTAAGGTAAAGGGCTGCCCACTCTTGAGTTGTGAAGGATTGAGGGCATAACTGACCATCACCAAGTCAGGATAAGGCAGGGGCATGGGGGTGAAGGTTGCAATGGGCGTGGGTGTCGGTGGGATGGGCACAACGGGCAGGGTTTGCACGTTGCCAAAGATGCTCACCAAGGTTGGATCACCCGAAATCCAACCCTGCTGGCCCGCAAAGTTGATGGTGAACCAACGGTAGTCCGGTGATGCCCCAAAAAGCTGCACCTGCTGATTCTTTTGCAGGGCCCCAATGGGCGGCTCGTAGTTTGTCCCCGGCCCAAAACGCACATTGAGGCGATCACTGATGACGGTGGCCACAACCCCAATCGGCGTTGCGGTGGGCAGTGCGGTGGGGGGCAGGGCCAGCGTGGGTAAGGCGGTCGGCGCGGGGGTAAAGACTGGGCCTGCGGTCAAAAGCTGACGCTGCCCACCTTCAAAGCGGGCCACAAGGGTCGGCCCCCCATTCTGGTTGATCTTGGTGACCATGGCCGCGTTCGAGAGTTCCCCGTTACCCGCCGGGTTGAGCATCCCCGATACCCCTTGATACACCGGTTGGCGAAGCAGTGCCGCCAGCACCGCACCCGGCTCAGAACCGCTCTGTTTGATCGCTTCTACCAGAAGTTTTGTGCTGTCATAAGCCGCTGCAGCGAGAGAATCAGGCACATCAGCAAAGCTGCCCACATAACTCAGGATGAACTGCGCGCTGGCGCCGCCGTTAAAAGCGGGTGTCCAACCCGTGACCCCGTAAATGCCTGACCGAGTCACCGGGTTGATGGCCTTCACAAAAGCGGGGTTGCTGGCCTGATCGGTGGCAAAAGTGCCCACGAAGCCATTCTGCTTGAGGATGTTAAACAACTCCGCGACCTGAGCGGTCTCACCAAAGGCTGCGATGGTATCAGGCTGCCCCTGAAGCAGTACCGCTGCGGCATCCGCAACCGGACGGGTAGGGTCCTGAATCACCGCGGTGGCGATGACCCCACGCCGGGCCAGCGCTTCCACAATGGCCGCCCCCTGTGAGGCTGAATCAGTGCCCTGATACACCGCCACCCGTTTCGCGCTGGCATCCAGCACCAGTGCATCCGCAAGGGCGTCCATCAAGGCCGCGTCGGAGGCACGGGTTCGCTGTACAAACCCGCCCACCCGCAGTGCGGTGGAGGTGGCCCCGGTGAACACTGGCACCCCCGCTACCGAAAGCGCCGCAGCGCTGGCCGCAGCGATGGTGCTGCTGTCCGGGCCAAAGACCGCGACCACCCCAAGGGCCTTAAGCTGCTCAAGGGCGGGCTGTACTGCTGGGCCGGCGTCCACTGCAACCACCCGCACATTAAAAAGGCTGCCGTCAGGTAGGGTAAACCCGGCTGCATTGGCTTCTTCTGCTGCCAATGAAACCCCCCGAAGGGTGGGCCCATCAACCGCTCCAATGACCCCAATGGTCAGGGTTTGCCCGGCCTGCGCCTGTACGGGGGCATTCACCCCTGCCATCCCTACTGCTAACGCCGTGATCACCATGATTAGCGTGAACACTGGCAATCGTTTCATGATCATCATCTGTCTCCCCATTGTGTTTAAGTTATCCGTGCGCCATTTGGGTAGGCCTTACGCAGTCGCCCTCATCCCCCTTTCCCGCTTCTCCCTCAGGGAAAAAGGGGAAATAAGGTTCTTGAGGGGGCTTCCCTCAAGCTGCCCCTTTCAATCCATAAATCCATAAGGGGCAAATGGGTTCAACCGGGTAAGTCCTATTTGGTTTGGGAATCCATTTACATTTTAACGCAGGCTTAAAGGCGCGTCTGCTATCGACCCTCGATAACAGGGAACGAGTCGGTTATCAACGCTTCCCCCACGCCATTTGATAAAAACGTCTCTTTTACGCCCATAAAACGGTATTCCAGTTGGCAATTATCCCAAGGATAGCTGAGGATCGCCTTCTTTTATCGCCCTTGCTTTTTTTTGGTGTTACAATTCTTTACATCCTTTATATGAGTTTTTAATTGTAATCAGGGTGGGCGTGTATGACTGACTCTCAACAGCAATCACAAGACAACACATCAGCGCTGCTGGCGGATGAAATCAAGCGCCAAACAGGTCAATTGGAGGCGATTCGAGGGGTGATCACTGCGGCCGCGCATACATCTGAACTGGGACCAACCCTGTACGCTGCCCTTGATGCGGTTCTGGGTGTTGTTCCGCTGGAAGCAAGCGGAATCACCCTGATCGATACCGATACCAATGAATTGGTGATGGTGGCGCAGCGAGGGCTAAATTACGACTTCACTTCGACACCAATGCGCATCCCTTTAGGGACGGGTATTTCGGGGGCGGTGCTGCGCACTGGTGAACCCGTGATCACGGGCGATCCAGCACGCGATTCACGGCTTGCTGTACCCGAATTTGCGCAAGAACAGGTCAAGGCGCAGGTGCTGCTGCCCATGCGCGCACGGGGGCAGGTGATCGGCATTCTGAGCGCCATGAGCCACAGCCCTTACACCTTCACCGAAGGACAGATCAAGACCCTTCGGGTGATCGCCGATCAGGTGGGGCTGGCCATCGACAATGCCCGTTTGGTGGAATCAGTGTTGGCGCAGCGCAGCCGCCTTGAAGCGGTCATCCATGCCACCGCTGATGCAATCATCGCCACCGATGAACGCGGGCGGATCAATGTGGTCAACCGTGCGGCGGAGTTGTTCTTCCGAATCAGCGCTGATGAGATCATGGGCAAACCTTTGTGCGAGTCGCCGTTTTATCCTCCCCTTCAAGAGCGGCTCCAAACGACCATCTGCCGGGATCGAGAGCGGGGAAGTGGGATGATCGAACTCTCCCTCCCTGATGGGCGTTTCTTATGCGGTTTTGCCTCACCGGTGTATTCCCCACAGGTACAGGAGATCGATACCGACGATGATGCATGGGTAGTGGTTTTTCAGGATGTGACCCACCTCAAACAAGCGGAGCGCGCACGGGCATTGTTCATCCAGACCGCTGCACACGAGATCCGCAATCCACTTGCGGTTACCCTCAGCGCCCTGCAAATGCTTCAGCGTCAACTGCGCGAACCGACCCCAACCCAAAAAGAGGTCATGGATATTGGACTGCGGGGGGTGGGCCGAATGCAGGAACTGATCGACGATATGCTTGATCTAGAACGGATCGAGAGTGGTATGGGACTGGCTCAGGAACCGTTTGATCTGTCCGGCATGATCGAGCGCTGCGTGAGTGAATCAGCCCCCCTTATGGAACGCAAATCACAGAAGATCGCGGCTGAAATCGATCCCACACTCTCGCTTTTGGTGGGGGATGAGCGCTGGCTCTTTCGGGCCGTGATGAACTTGATCAGTAATGCTCACAAGTACACCCCGGAACAAAGCACCATCCGGGTACGGGTGGGAATGCGCGCCATCTCCAACCGCCCCGCAGAACTGGTCATCGAAGTGCAGGACGACGGGCCCGGTATCCCCCGCGAATCACTAAGCCGCTTATTTGAACGCTTCTTCCGTCCACGTTCTAGTGATGATCGGGATCGCGGCTCCGGTTTAGGGCTGTCCATTGTCAAGACCGTTGCTGAAAGACATGGCGGTTATGTGTATGTTCACAGCGAGACCGCAGAATCGCGCAATCACGGCACAGTCTTTGGGATCGTCCTGCCTTATCAGGTGACCATACCCGCACCTGAGTTGGATCGAGTCTGAAGGCGCGGAGGACTGCTGGGAAGCACAAGTGAACGGTGATCAGTGAAATGTGATAAACGATGCCTCAAAAACATCGGATTGTGCTGTGCATGGGGCAGTTTTGTAATCAGGGCGGACGGGCGGAGCCGCTCTATGAACTGCTCCGTGAGCAGCTTGGGGAGCGGCTCCCCGCATGGATGGCGAAGGGCGAATCGGGCGACCTACGATGGGAATCGGCGTCCTGCCTAAGCATGTGTGGTGGGGGCCCCAATGCAGTCATCTACCCTGAAGATGTAGCCTACAATCACCTTGACAAGAGCACACTTGAAGCGATCATTAACGCCCTCAAAGCGGGGGAGGATTTGCCCAAATGATCCCCCACAGAATCAGGAGGGGCAGCCTCACGGGGCCGCCCCTTTGTTGTCCGCCCAGCACATCACTTGTTTCTGGGTGGAAATAGGCGCTAAAAGTCACGCTCGCCGCTGCTCACCTTTTGAATCGCTCGGTTGAGCGCCCGAAGCGCATCAGAGGTCCACGCGCCCCAGTATTTCTCCATTCGATCCCGCCAGTACCACAGTGCGTAAGCCACAATTTCGGCATCTTGTTCGGAATTGCCTTGATGAAAGGTTAACAGCCCTCGTTTTATATCCCGGTGGGTATCAAGGAGCAGATCACTTAGGGAGACGACCACGGGGCCCGCCCATGCAAACGCATCGGGGACTTGCCAAAACATGGTCAGTTCCTCAAAACCGATCCATGTGCGTACCGGTTGAGGTGAAGGCAGTTCATCGGGGTCTTCGGGCACATCCTGCAAAGGCAGGTACAAACCCGCGGTAAAAAGCTCCCCGGTGACGGCGGCACAGCGCACCAAACGCTCCAATAGATCGTATTCGTGGCTGGTCTCAATGAAGCTTACAAAGCGGTTGGCCGCTTCGGCAAACTTCATTACTTCAGGGGGCAGCATCCAGTCACTCATGAATTGAGCCTCGGCAGTTCAACATAAGCAAAATGTAGATTGCCCAGTTCAGGGGGCGGGTTCACAAAGGCATCCCGATCCCAATAAACAGGGCGGATAAAGTCGGCAGGTTTGCGCCCGCTTTGGATTAAACCTAAAGCGTGCTGCCACTCCTGACGGCAGTATTCTGATTTGGCAGAACGGGCTGACCAGTACAATTGGAAGATGTTCGCCTGATCGATAAAGGTCATCAGACGATCATTCCAAGGTTCGCCGGGGCGCAGTTTATCCCGATCCCGCAGGAACTCATAACCAAGTGCTTTATAGGCATTGCGGCAGGCGATCACGATGGGTTCGTCATCATGGCTGTAGGAGGGGAAAATCTGGCTGGCGGTATAAATTTCTGCTCCCACTGGATGTTGAGGAACAGACTCCATCGCGGACACCAATTCATCAAGGGTGAACTCCACCCCCAACTTCAGAGATGCTAGATTGACCGGGCCTGCGTAGACCGAAACGTTGATATTCTCCAATTCGAGATCATCATTCTCACCCCGGAAGCGGAAGTCGGCCCGATGAATGTCTTCCAACCAGTTAAACACAATCCGTTCAGGGTTGAACTTAACCCCTGTACACTGAGGAATCAGGGTGAGTTCGGTGCCCCGCTGAAGCTGAGCCACAGGGCTTTTGCGGGCTTCGCGCACGGTTCCACCCATATAGGGTTTGAATCGATCCGCATCCTGACGCACTTGCTCCAGCGCGGCTTCTACATGGCTATAAACCAGCAGGCTGTACCACTGACGCACTTGCGCTTTGGCTGGTGAAAAACCTGTAAAGCGCACTTCTTCGGCGGCCGGAGTCTCCTCAACTGCGGCGAGCGCCTCACGGACGGGCGCTTCTGATTCAGGCGCCGGGGCTTCATCGTCACTGGCAAAAGCATCACCTGCATCAGGGGCTGGCCCCGATGCCGCACCCGAAGGTGGTGTGACTGCGGCCGGACGCGCTGCCGGAATGGGTTGAGGCTGAGGGGGCGTGGTCACTGGTTTGGCCGGGAGTGGTGCAGGCGCAGGTGCCTGCGGTGGTGGAGGCGGAGGTTCTGAGGGTTTAGCCTCTTTGCCTGTACTGGTATCACGTTTGGCCGAAGCCCGTTCAATTTCGCCTTTCTGAGCGCCAGCGCCGCCGGGTTGAAAACTACGGGTGCGCCGCTGCGGTTCAGGTTCAGGTTTGTCTTCTTTGGGCGGCCCGCCCCCTCGTAGACTATCGATCTGGAGCAGATCGTCAAGGGCATCTTTAGTAGCGCTTTTTTCTTCAAAAAGCCCACCCCGAGTCTGTTTTTTTTCTTGTTCCTGACGGGGTGCGGGCTGCTCATGCGGGGCAGCGGGGAGCGTACCACGGATAAACTGGAGCAGAGCCGGGAATTTTTGGGCGGTGATCACCAGCCCACGCCCATAACGTGCTTTTAAGCCGGGAGACTCCTCCAGCACGATCACAAAGAGGGTCCGCCCAGATTTTTCCGCACTGTTCCAACTGTCGAGGAAGGCGCTTGATTGATCGGCACTGCGGGTGATCACCACCAAAATGCAGTGGGCATCCATGGTTTCGCTGCCAATCCGCGAAAACAGTCCGCCCCGTCGTCCGGCCGCTTTCACTTCTAGGCTCAACGATTCGTCCTGTATCTGACTGATCAAAGGCGCGACTCGTGCAGCATCATCGGCTGTGTGAATCAGATAAATATCCACCATGATGAGACGTTCCTTTGTCAGTTCCTTTTGATCGGAATCTGGGAAGTGGGGGTGGCATCATCAGGGCGCCCGCCCGCCGCAGCGCCCCCACCCTCGTTGGACTCGCCCGGAACATAAGCATGGGGGTTGGTCGTCCCCTGATTGCCAATCTTGATCCCCTTGGCGAACTTATTGGTATCTTCACCATCCAGATAAGGGTTGTGGGCTGCGGAGCCAATCGCGATCTTGCTGGTTGCTTCTGAAGATGTAGGGATCGGTGCCCATTCGGGATGAAAATAGCGAGGGGGCCACAGCACCGCCGTTGAGGGTTGAGGTGCGCCCCGTCCACGCAGCAGGGTTGCAGTCCAGATCACAATCAAAACGGCTGCCCCGCCGCCAAGTATTGCCAATTGAGCCGTATTCATCACAGCCTTCCTCGCAGGAGTATTGTAGGGTTAGATCATTACGCTGCCTGAAAAACAGTATATCACGAAAGCAAAAGAGGCTAGAGCAGATCAAATGACCACGATGGAGGCGGAAGAAATAAACGTGAAGGGTGGATGAAAGGACATTCACCCTAGTCAGGGGTGGATGAGTAGGCTATAATCCCTAGTGGCTTCGTAGCTCAATGGTAGAGCAGCGGACTTTTAATCCGTTGGTTGAGGGTTCAAGTCCCTCCGGAGTCATGACAACAGGCGGGTAAACCCCGCCTGTTTTTATGCCTATTTTAGTACCCCTCGGAATCCGTTGCCCTACGGACGGTGAATCTTTTTCAACGGGTTGAACCGCAGAAACTTCTCCCTGAGCTGATCCTCATTCCAATCAAGGTAGTACCGAGCAGTGACCAATGGGCTACTATGCCCCATGAGTCGTTGCACAGTTGCAATATCGCAACCTGCATCTGCCAGCATTTGCCCAAAGCAATGGCGCCAAGCATTTGGGTTGCAGCGTCTTGGAAGCTTTGCGCGCTCTTTGAGACGCTCCAGCATTCGATAGACCCCCTCGGTATTTAGAGGCATTCGGTAGTATCTGGAATGCAGTCCACAAAAAACGGGGAGTTCGGGACGCCACCCATTTGGATAAGCGTCTCTCCAAGCCAGAAGTGCCGGTGCAGTCAGTTGTGCATCGAAGTTGATACGCTGGCGTTTGCCACCTTTTTTACGAATGACCATCACCAGATTGTCAAAGTCGATATGCTCCCACTTCAATCCGGCTAACCCTCCAGAGCGTATTCCAGTTCCGGCTAAAAGGTACAGGATGGCACGATCACGCAGCCCAAAGATACCGGGCTCACATGCAGCTAACAGGAGCTTAAGATCGGAGATTTCGGCGGCTTTGGGATCCGGCTCATCTTGTACACGAGGCGGTCTGACGTTCCGCATCGGATTCATCCGCACTTCAATACCGTATTCGCGCATCGCCCAATTGAAGAAGGTCTTGAGTGCTCGATATCGCCCAATAACAGTTGCGCCAGCAAGGGTTCCTTCTCGCTCAGGGCGTTGAGGAGCATCTCGGTAGGGCGAACGGTCTATCAGCTCTTCAAGGTAGCGACGTAGTTCAGCCGGCTGCATTGCCTCGATTTCACGATTTCCGTATTGGATTTCGAGAAACTGAAGCCCTGTTTTGTACCACTCTAGGGTTCTGGGCGAAAGCTCGCCTCGGCGATTGAAGAATAGGTTTAGAGCAATAGAAACTGTCGTCATGAGAAACTCTCCACAAAGGCACTTGCTGCCTCTTCGTCATCACCGGGATTGGTGGACGAACCGGACGATACTGACAACGGGATAAAGGGAAAAGACCCATGTTTGGTGCTTCCATCCATCCCTGAAGCAATCTGACCTAGCACACGTGCGATGGCATCCCGAATGAATTGGCTTCCTCGACGGCGTTTCACATAGGGTTCAATGGCAGCCCACAGTGCCGCATCGCCTGGATCATCCAAGTCAAACAAGACAGGCAATCGCCGCAGCCTACTCATTGGTGCCTGCTCGGCGCAGCTGCCGTTCCTTGAGGAATAGGAGGGCACCATCTACATTTGCTCGGCGCGGGTCACCATTGATTACCCGCCATCCTGTGTCCAGCAGGCGTTGGGGAAGCATTTTGTACAGACCAGGAGCACCACCGCCAGAAAGCAGAACCACGCCAGGGGTTCGGCTGCCCTTATTCGATAAGTAAAAGACCTCGATGTTTCCCATCAGCTCGGCGAATGCTTCATCGCGTATTCTGACGAAGTCGATGCAGCGGTTCCCGATTGCGAACATGCCGGCATCGAGTGCGGAGTCAACTGCCCATAGATCACCGTGATAGCC
Organism: Anaerolinea sp.; assembly: GCA_014879835.1. GTDB lineage: Bacteria > Chloroflexota > Anaerolineae > Aggregatilineales > UBA2796 > UBA2796. The sequence continues at coordinate 4,535 of JACSRJ010000224.1, read as the reverse complement.
TTCCGTTCGGCGCAAGTGACGCTGCACTGCCTCAGCTACGTAACGAACTCCATGTTTACAGCTCCGGGCAGAGCCTGGAACGTATCCTTTGCGGTTGAAAATCACGAGATCAGTGGTGAAGAAGCCTATGTCCAGGATCGCTACTTCCTGAGAGCCTAACCCATCGGTGAGCTTCAGTCCGTAAAAGTAGCTGCCTGCACCTTCGGGGATGATCACTAGGTTTTCAGGGGTGAGTACCAAGTGAAGGGTGCGATCTCCCTCGATAGAATCGATCTGGTAAGTGCCAGTGATCACGCCCTTCACAGTCTCTGCCATGCCTGCCGCATATTCGGTGGCGGGGATAGAGCAGACCACAATGGGGTAGATCACCCCCTGGTCACAGTGATCCCCAAACAGACGCCACAGTGTTGCGGCGCAAAGCTTTCGATAGAACCCTTCCGAGTAGCGGCTCATATCGGTATAGGCGTTTGGTTCACCGTCAATCAGATCGCGAGCATCCTCGCCAAAAACGAGGTTCTCGCCCTCAAAGTGAAAGGCTAAATGGGAGGTGATTCGCCCCAAACGAGCGGAGCGCGAAATTCTCCCAAAAATGGATCGGAAGTGAACCTGAGATGATTCCGTTGCACCTTTGGAGGTTGCATTACCGAGGTCAACGGATACCAACGGAGTGGTCTGAACGATGGTTGTGGTGGATTTTGCCTGCACTTTGCCTATCTTTACCATTGTTACCTGCCTTTATGTTCCATGATTGTGCTGTCATCGTGCACATGGCACATTGGCTGTGCCTTGCGCTGCAAAAGTAACCTGACGCCTTTCCCCAATCTCCTAAAGCGATGCCGCTAAAGGGGATGGGTGTGTGGGGTCAGGATTTCGCCCGTGCTGATCACGATCAGCCCGTCGGGATGGTTTGCTAACCCCCGCATTGCCAACTGCTGAGCGACAAAGGCAGGGTTGTAATCGGTCCAGTTCCACTTCACCTGCACGGATTTCACCTTGCGGACGGTGGTCAGGGAACTGGCTGCGGCTGCTGTTTGAGGTGTCTTTGCAACTACCTGATCGGCTAGCTGCGAATCCTCTGTCTCATTTTCGGTGACCGCGGTTGAGCGATGCCGGGCGGACAGTTTCTCCGCCTTCTCCGGGCGAAAGTATTCACGGCTCGCCCTCTGAACTCGAAGCACGATCGAGTATCCCTGGCTGGCACAGGCTGTTGCCCAAGTAGCAGCGTTTCTCAACAGACGCCTGAGGTCTTCGAGCGTGGTCGCAGCAAAACAGTAGGTCTTGTCCCGTTCTTCCGCTTCCCCGCCAAGCGCAACTAGGTTCGCTCCAAAGTAGGTTTTTACTTCCACATAGCGAGGGTTTGTGCCATGCGGATAGGACGCAATCCGAATTACGGACGGTGCTTTTTGCTGAATCTGCGTAAGCAAATCCTGACCCGGATCGATAGGGATGTTGTCAAATTCCGGGACGCGCTCGATCCCGATGTGCTTATCAAGGGCACGGAGAGTGGCAACACTGCGCCCCACTTCCGCAGCCGCTTCCTTGAGCGGGATCTGTCGCCCTGGTTGCGCCTTGACCTTCGCCCGCCGATAGTATTTCACGTAATCATTCGCATTGCGGCAGTTTGCCCCTGACTCCAGCGGTGTGCTTGGTGAAGTGAGCAGCTTTTCGAGAGAGAAGTTTTCTTCAATGGGGCGTATCCGGTGCTCGTACTGCTGCCATGCCTTGTGCTGTGCTTCTTTGAGGCGTTCACGCTTCTGAGGTTCGAGCGCCTGATCAACTTTTGCCATCATTTCTGTCTTCCACAGCGCCTTCTGATCTGCACCAAAGAGTTCTGCGAGTGGTTTGGCACAGATGTCCTGATGCAATCTTTCAAACACCCGCCGGCGTACAGCCCGGAGGACAGAGGGTATCCAGACTTTGATCCGACGCAGTCGGAAGGATTTGGAGGGTCGCCCTACTGATCTTCGCGGTGGATTGAAGATGTGACGGCGGCTGAGGAGATCATCCGAGTCGAATCGCTGGCGTAAGATGCCCAGTTTAATCAACTGATGCACGCCTGTTTCGAGAGTGTTTCGGGTGGTCGTCCACCCTCTTTGATGCGCGATCTGGTTCAAGAGTGGGATGGATATCCACTGCTCCGGTTCGATCTCCCCTGTGACGCATCCCTGATTGATCAGATCGAGAACGACCACCGCGGCGTGGCAACCACAGTAAAAAAGGGCTGAACGAAGCACATCAGGTATCCCCTGGACAAAGCGATCCGCCTCCCGTAGAGCTTCCTTGGAACTGAAGAACGGCGCGTTCTTCGAGAGAGGTGTACACAACACTTGCTCAAATGCGTTCATACAGTCCTCCATAAGCCTGAACGCGAATACCCAACCAGTCACAGAGGCGCATCGTGCCCCACATTTGATGCGTAGCCGCATCCATCACGGTGCAGGTCTCCAGGATGAAGTAGGCACTGCGATGGCGGTCATCGGCGCGCATAGGGTTGCGGTAGAGACTAGCTGTTTGATAGGTGCGACCAAGACGAAAAACCAGCTTTCGCCCCTCCCAACTTTCAAGTGCTTGGATCACTGCCATGGTAACCTTAGGATTGACCCATTTCTGATTTGGGAGTCCGCCAGCAGTGGGAAGCGCAGGTGGCATTGAGGCGATTGGTCGACGCACGTCCGGCACTGCAATGAATAGGTCGATGAGGGTGTCGGTCTGAACCTGATTGAGCGTGAGCACCCGAGCGCTGCTGAGCACTCGATATATCTCGCCTGACGGATGCCGTGACCCGGGACCCGTCAGGTATGCCCCATAGCCTCTTAGACTGGCAATTTCGTGTCCCTGAGCATCGTTTCGTTTGAGGGTCGATTGAGGAAGCATCCGCGCCAGGATGAGATACAGGTGAAGATGATCGCCCCGTCCCACAGTGAAGGTGTTTTCGGGGGGGATAAGGCTGCAAATGCTGCGGGCAAGGGCATGATGAGGCTGATCGATATCCACAAATGCCAGAAGCGATCCCCGGTAGGGGGCAAGCCCAAAACCGGTGGCACTCGCCCAGTAAGCAGACGGCTATACCCCTGGATGCCCACTGCCCAGAGTCCTTGTCCAGCGGTGTCCACAGGCAGGACGCTTGCCAATGAGTGGAAATGCCTGTGCAGGGAATTGGTTGGTTTCCACACAGGCGGAAGCCAGCGCTCTATAAGCGGACGAACTGTGGTAGAATCCATATAAACTCCTTAATGACTTCGCGGTCGGGAGTGATGCCGCCTGCGCCAACAGGCGGTTTTTGTTTTGAAGGTGGTCGTGTTTTGTCATGGGTTATTCCCGTGGTTCTTGTTTCCAAGGGATAAGTGATTGAGATCACTTGAGATGAGTGCGCTCAATACGTTAGGATTGCTATCAAATTGTGTTAAAAAAAGAGAAAATGCACAGCGCTGTACCTCCGCCAGACTCACCTTCCCCTGTTCAGCCACAGCCACTAATGCACCTCGCATTTCTGCCGAACAGGGGGTTGGGGGAAGCTGCATCGGGAAGCGTGCCCATCTACGACGTACTTTGGGATTGTCCATCATTTTCTCTCCGTTAGTAAAGCTAACGAAACTATAGCATATATATCCATTCATCGTCAACGAACTGATAGAATTGCTATCATGAATAATCAAACTGGAAGATGGCTTAAGTATCGACGAGAGTATCTCAAACTCAGCCAAGAAGATGTTTCAACACGACTCCAGACTGAAGGTCTGGATGTCTCTCGGTCTATGGTCTCCCATTGGGAAACCGGACGTTATAATCTTCCGCTTGATGACTTCAAGGCAATGCAAGTGATTGCCAAAGTATTCCAAGTGACAGTCGTTGATCTTCTCGTGGTTGCGGGGTACGAGTTCACAAGTGAGCAACTTGATGATATCAGCCTCACCCTCACCCCACGGGAACGGCGACTGATCAAGGCTGCCCGATCGGGTGTCTTGAAGGACATCATGGAAGCCGCACTGGAAATAGAGGAAGAGCGCTCAAGCGAGAAAGAAAGTGGCGAGGTCAAGCATGATTCGACCTGATCCCGTATTGGAGAATGTTGATCGTGGATATCGAGCTAACCAACTGCTTGTAGTGCTGTTCGCAGCAGGGGTCGTGATCGCGGCAGTATACGGATTTCGGTCTGGAAGGAAGCTGCATAGCCGTATCTGGAAAGCTGATATCTTTGCCCTGGCGTGTGTTGGGCTGTGGGTAATGCAGCGATGGGGGTTGCTTAAGTGGCTTATGAAAACCCTCCAATCCCGTCCCAATTCATAGTACCTGGAAAGCCTCACCAAACGGAGCAAGCCGATCCCCGATATGAAGGGCAGGAATTGATGACTACAGTCTTGCAGGTAGATGAGACGGTTGCGGCGCAATTGAAAGCGATTGCGGAAGAAGAAGGGCGCACCGTGAATGAGGTTCTGAACCTCCTGATTGCCCGTTACGGCGCTGAAGTTTATGGGATTGAACTTGCCGACCCTGAAACCGAAGCACGCGAGGAAGCGATCTGGCAAGCGCAGTTT
>JACSRJ010000173.1 GCA_014879835.1 Anaerolinea sp. | reverse complement strand
TTAGTCCGCATCCTTGCCAGAGCAAGCGGTCTGCCCACGATGGGGATAGTCCGATAACGCAGGAGAATACACATTCTCAGGCGTTCTATCCCATACCTGCCGCCCACCCCCAGCACCGGATCGACGCTGGTGAAGGCGCCCAGTTTGGGATGGTAGTAGCGCGCCCACAGGTAGAGCAGGTCGTTGGGATCGGTTTGCTCCCCGGTGAAACCAAGAGATACTCAGGTGAACAGAATCACCCCTTTGGAGACTCCTCTTGAACGTACTTTCGTAACCCCCTCCCGAATTTCCACATCATCAATAGTGGGATAGTGATGAGGATTGTGCCCCAAAGATCAACTGCAGAGCTAGTTGTCTCGAAATATCTTGTCCATAGAAGATACATCGGAATTACGGTTCCTATGAGGCGTGCGATCATGGCTTTTCCGGGATCAACCTTTGCTAGGAAATCTCGTTGAGCCTCCCTCTCCAATCGGAACATGCGAAATGGAAAGCGGAGTTGATCATCAAAATACTGGAGATTATCTATGCTTGGACGGTAGAGCCATACGTGATACTCTATTGAACCTGCACCGATGGGAATATAGAAGATTAATGAAAGTGCAAACAGGATAATATACATAATCCAATCCATAACAGACTCACCTCCATGAGCAGCTATTGACGGCCTCATTTGCCAAGATTCCGCCAACTAATGCAGCGAAAACGAATCCTTGGGGATTAGAGATAAGAGACGCAAGATTGGTAAAGGCGCCTGCACCAATTCCATTTCCTGCGCGGCAACGTGGGTTAACACCTTCTACTATATCGAGTGCTGTCTGTCCAATCGTCGGAGCTATCCCAACACCCATATACCAGCTTACTGTATAGAGATCCTTCCCTACAGTCCGTGCGATGCTTGGTAGATTGAGAATAAACCCAGTTCGCGACGAATAACTCCAAGCATTGTCCAGCGGTTTGAAAAGTCCCGCAGGACTGACGTAACTGCTTAATCCACCGACGATGGCACCTGCCAAATACGACCATGCAATATCTGCAATAGACAGTCCACTGAGTTCCTGTAAGTTCCTCAACCCATGAAACCGGTTGTCACGGGATTTCGAAATGACTCCAGTGACGAGACCAATAAACCCACCCAAATAAGCTGCTGATGACGTATCTTGTGTAATCAACCTAAACGAGATTCTTTGCCCCGTATACCCAAACGCTCCTAACACAGCTCGTGATGCACCAGAGAATACACCCGCCTTGGCGATTTTCCACCAATCATACCGCGCAGGATGAACCGCATCCCATGCGATATTGCTGTAGAATTGTCCTGCCTGAGTATCATACGGGAACAAGTTCTCGACTGTCTGCCGTCCCCATTCTGCCTCAGCACCGATCAAACCCCACTTCAGAACAGACCTTTTTGCCAACCAGGCGGCAGCAGGAGCAAGCATTCCTTTTGCCAAACCTGCTGCTCCCAACAAGACACCTGACATGGTTTGAGGCGCAAGAAATCCCAGCCCGCCTACCACCGCAGCACTACCCGTGCCCCACAACAACCCTTGTCCAAGTGCGTCTCCGAAGTTGCCACCCTTGCCTAGATGTGATGCAGTGCCGTAGGCGAAGCCACCTGCGAATGCTCCACCGACAATGGCTATGCCTAAACAGACAACGGTGATTGGTCCCACGCATGTCCCGGCAGGATCAACAAAGTTAGCGGGATTTGCGTTGGCATACACATACCCGTTCCAGCCCGTACTGCCCCCCACCCCCAGCACCGGATCGACGTTGGTGAAGGTACCCCACCGAGGATTGTACGTCCGAGCGCGCAGATTGACCAATCCCAAAGGATCGGTTTGCTCACCCGTGAAGCCGAGGGTGGTCGCAGTATTCGATTGTAAAGGTACGCCGTGGAGGGTTTTAGCAGAATCTATCTATTGCTGAAGTGCTTTTTCAGTATTTGAATCACCTCATTAGTTGGCACATACTCCTCATATTCTGCATCCATAACATTCCGGTTTTTGTGTTGGGTAACTCGACAATATCCGGGGCGGTCTATATAGAGTGCAATGGTTTGTTCTGATTTAGGATGAAACAAACAGAGCGCTCCCAGTGTAAGAAAGGGTTCGATCTCTCCTAACTCACTGGTGGATTGAATTTGTCCCACGAGGTTCAACATTTCTCTTGCATGGTTTTGATAGTTCTCGAATCGCGCCTGAGACTCCATGTCGGAAAAGAAATCATGGATGTTTTCCCATGTCCACATGTGATTTACCCTTATAATCGTTCGTTCGTTCATGATGGGGCATCGTCTGCAATTTTTGGCTTGGTAACCTTGATTGTGACTTGTCCCTCATGAACTTGCCCACACCCATTTCTTATGCCTCTGACTAGCAATAACGGATAGTGACCAAGTGTGCTGAGTGAGAGGGGTAATATGCTCACGAGTAGCGCGATGGGGGCATTTGATATGGATAGTATGGAGGTGTCTCGAAAAACCATATCACACTGGTGATTGTGGGTGGAACGTAGAGAGTCACAGAGCGTCCGGCAGAAGGGGCGATGGGGGATAGAAACGACCGCATTTTCAGGCTGTCCCTGAGCCACTATACTCGTCTTTATCGCCATAGCTACACATACATCAGCCCCTTACACAAGCTGCTTTCCAGACGTCACAGCAATACGGCTAGACTTCTCCATCATGCGTAAGTGCACCTTGAACTATCCCCGTCTGAAGTATCCACCCTACGGGTTACGCACGCTTTTTATGCGTTATCTCCATAGGGATTGTGTAGGGGAAGATCCATAGTTATCCTCTTTGGATAGAGGGATCATGCGCCACATTAGTATGCAGGAGATGCCGTCCCATGAACCTTCGAGATCAACATATTATCCGAAATCCGGCGCAGGTCATGCTGATGTCAGCACTATTCCTGCCCCTGTTCGGGATTTTTCTTCTGCTCTCAGGGCGGTTGCATCAGACTGTTCGGGTGGGTGTGCCCGCGCAATTGACTTCTTTGCCGGGAACATTCAGCTTCACCCCAAGCCCCCCAGTAGTGGTGACCAATCAGCCTGCGTGGGTAGCGCCTCCTGATTTTCCCCTGAATAACCGACTGGAAGCCCTCAGTCATTTGATCTATGATTATCTCCTCGCCCGTCGTTTTGTGCCTGATACCCAACAGGTGGGATCCGTTTTTTTGCTGGACCTCAATACAGGCGAAAACTATAGCATTTATCCAGAGGTTGCTTACAGTGGCATGAGCCTAATCAAGATCCCTATCCTCGTGGCGGTTTACCGAAAGATCGGGGCAATCCCGACAATGAGTCAGGCACAAGACATCGCCTTGATGATCATTTGCAGCGAGAATCTTTCCGCCAACCAGTTATTAAGTTTTCTTGGTGACGGTGATATTTACCGAGGTGCGGATTTGGTCACCGAAACTATGCAGGCATTGGGATTGCAGGATACCTTCCTCACAGGTTCACTGTGGGTTGGTGACTTAGGCATTGTGCCTGTAGCCACAGTCCCGCCCCTCCCACTGCGCAAAACGAATGCTGATCAACGGATCACTGAGCCTGATGGATACAATCAGACGACGCCTGCAGATTTGGGGTGGCTGTTGGCGGGCATATACCAATGTGCTCTGGATGGTACGGGACCCCTGACAGTAGTTTTCCCTGAGCAGTTGACGATGCAGAAGTGCCGGGCCATGCTTCAGGTACTGCGTGCCAATGATATCCCTGCTTTGATCCGCGCTGGGGTTCCAGCGGGACTGCCAGTAGCACACAAACATGGTTGGGTGAACGAGGTACATGGTGACGCGGGGATTATCTTCAGCCCGGGGGGCGAATATGTGTTGGTGGTCATGTTGCGCAATAAGATGTGGCTGGAGTACGGAGATTCCTTCCCAACCATTGCCGAAATTTCACGTATGGTTTACAACACCTTTAACCCGGCAGAGCCATTAGACAATACCCACACCGAATCTATCCCCTTATGCAGCCTAGGGAGTATTAGTTCTCAGTTGTTCACTGATCTGCGATCGGGATCATTGCCCCCGATCCGGTAAAGACTTTAGAAGTTACGTCCTTGCCCTCATCTCCCGCACGCGGGAGATGAGGAATCGAACCTCTGAGGGGTGACCCTCAAACTCCTCATTAATAGCTCATCCCTCAGGGAAATTGCGCTAGACTTACCCAAGGGCAGTTAATCTGCACGTTCGTACCAGCCAAGCGCTGTACCGCAGGTGCGTACCTCAGTCGTAGGGTAATCGGCACCCATCCATCGTAAATTTTCTCCTGCGTACTTCCTACAATGTCCCTAACAATCGTCAGAGATGTTGAGGAACAGCTGATGAGTAACCACAACCCGCACAAATTCCTATACGGTTTGCCGATGGTTATTGTGATCTTGGCACTGGTGCTTGCTTGGAGCAGCCAACAGCCTGTTTATGGGCAAGCAGATGGTGTCCTTCCGCGAGTAATCAATACCCAGCCCATGCGCGGAGATGAACTACCTATTCAGCAGGGGGTCACTTTCACGTTTAATACCCCTATGAATCGGGAGAGCGTGGAGGCTGCATTCCATGTTTCGCCAGCCGCTCCGGGATTTTTCCAGTGGCAGGATGAATCCACCTTCACTTACAGCCCCATCAAACCCTTTGACCGCGCCACTGCTTACATTTTTCAGTTCGACACCGGCGCCCGCAGCCTTGAGGAGGTTTTGCTCCACGATGCTTTTTCGCTGAAGCTGTATACCATAGGCTTTTTATCGGTAACCCAGTTCCTGCCGCAGGATGAATACGGAGTTTCTGTTGGAGAAACGATCACAATCGTTTTTAATCGCCCTGTGGTGCCTCTGGGGACCGCTGAGCAGATGAAAACTATGCCTCCACCATTTAAGAGTGATCCGGTAATAGTAGGCAGCGGGGAATGGCTCACCACCTCGATATACCACTTCATCCCAACAAATCCATTACACGGCAACACCCAGTATACGGTGACCATTCCCGCGAGTCTGACCGATGTCAGCGGGAGCAGCCCCAAAGAAGACCTTACTTTCCAGTTTAAGACTCTCGCAGGAGATTCTCCTAAACCGCAGTCGTTCGGGATTCGCTATTTTACACCGGATAAGGGAAAGAACGGAGTTTTTCGCCGCCCCGTAATCCAAGTTGGTTTTGACGCGCCTGCGGATACGGTATCGGCGGAAGCGGGCTTCACCTTAACGACGCCGGATGGGCGGGTGATTCCGGGGAAGTTTGAATGGAAAGGGCAGCACTATGAACTTCGCTTCCGTCCTGATGAACTCCTTGATTACAATACCACTTACACCGCCAAAATGAACCGAAAGGGCGTTCTGAGTAAAACCGGGCAGCCCCTTGCCACGGACGCAGACACCTATTTCACTACCTTAGGATTGCCTCAAATTGTGAGCACTAGCCCTCATGACGGTTCCTTGGTGGATCCCTCTGCCACGGTTTCGATTTATTTCTCCGCGCCCATGAAGTTGGACGATCTTGCACGGCGGGTCGAGATCAGCCCCAAAACACCCAATGTGGTCTTGGATGCAGACATCAGCCCGGACAGCACCTATGCCCGTATTCAGTTTAGCACTCTCCCCAGCACCATCTACACGGTAACCCTTGACACCAAAGGATTGGTTGATCTATGGGGAACCCCCGTTCAGATTATGCCTCAGGAAAAGGTCTATAAGATTGTTGGCGAGCATAAGGTGCAGTTCCGCTATGTCACCAGTGCCTTGGGTGCAGCGGTCTCACTGGAAACAGCCGGTCAGCAGATGGGACTTTATAACGCCTACCACCAGACCCGGGTTTTTGTCACCCATCGAAATATCGGCACGGTGGGATTGACCCTGTTTCATCTGACATTGCCTATGTTCCTAAATGCCTCCAACAACGCATACCGCGCCCCGGATGAGCAGGAGACCCTGACGCGACGGTGGGTTGTTCCTGTCTACAACCCTAAAAACATCATGCGTTACGACCTGCTTTCCATTACTACGGATGGCACCAGCATCGGTCAAGAGGGCAATGTGGTCTGTGTAGAAGCCGCGCCCTCAAACCTTGCTGTGGGACAAAAAGTACGGGTAGTGCGTCGGGAAATCCCTGAAGATGACAAGTCCACACCTACCGCACCCGCACCCATCAACATTCGGAATGAGCCGGGACTCCAAAACACGGTTGTCATCTTTCGGGCTGATCACGGGACGGATTTCTTGGTGCTAGATGGACCTGTATGCGCTGATCGTTATGCTTGGTGGAAGGTACAGAGTGACGATGGCAGCCTCAATGGGTGGATTGCCGAAGGGGATCTGAAACAACCCTATGTGGTTCCACTCACCGAAGAAGGGGAAACCTCAACCCCTGTGCCTTCGACGGAAGCAGGTGCAGCAGTGAATACTCCCTATGAAGGGCTGACACCGGGGGTTTATCGGCTGGAACTTGAAGCGCCTGAGATCTCCGATGAAAGTCACCATCTGACCCATATCATGCTCATCGCCACCGATAATATCACCTTGAAGATCGCACAGCACGAGGCACTGGCATGGGTTACGGATCTGAAATCGGGAAAACCTGCCCCCGGTCTAAGTGTGCAGTTTTACCGTCTGATGCAGCTTGATAATAGGCAAAAAGTACTACCCTATGGCAAACCCATTCTGACCGATCAGGACGGTATCGCTCATCTGGAGGTGAGTGAAGAACTGTACCCAACAAGAGAAGTGGTCTATGCGGCGGTGGTGAGTGAAGGGCACTTCGCTCTGACTGCCTCCACTTGGGTACAAGGGATTGATGCCTATGATTTCCAGCAACCAGATATGTTTTACAGCCAAGACATGGCCCTGTACCTATATACCGACCGTCGTTTGTACCGGCAGGGTGACACTGTTTACTTTAAGGGCACGATCCGTAACCGGGAGGATGCAGTTTACAGTTTGAGTGACAAGACCCTGATCCCAGTGGATATTATCGATCCTTTTAATCAGGTCATCTACAGTAAAAAACTGCCCGTAAACACCTTCGGGAGTTTCTCTGACAGTTTCACCGTAGACAGCGGGGGGCAGTTGGGTGAATACCGTATCATAGCCCGCCCCAACAAACCTGACCCCGAACCTTCCGTGACACCCACTCCGACCCAAGTCATGCCGACGATGCCTACACCTACTTCAACCCCTTTCCCCAAAGTGCAGGCTGACCTACAGCCTGATGATCCACAGTTTGAGACGGTGATCACCGTTGCTGATCACACACCCCCGGAGTTTCGTGTGGCGGTGAAGCCCCAAAAATCGCATGTTTCCCCCGGTGATACCATCCGAGTGGCAGTGGATAGCAGTTATTACTTTGGTGGTGCCGTATCCAAGGCTGCGGTTCAGTGGTATGTCCGAACCGATCCCTACTACTTCTACTACACCGGAAGCGGCTCATACAGTTTTGAAGACTACAACCAAGACAACATCGCCCAAGATTACGAGGATGATCGCCCCCGCGAATTCTCCAGCGGTACAGGTCGCACTGATGAGCATGGACGCTACCTGATCGAGATACCGGCTGCGCTGGGCAAATCCCGCCGGAGCCTGATCTACACCCTTGAAGCGGTGATATGGGATGAGTCCCACCAGATGGTCGCCGATCGTGCCCAAGTTGTGGTCGATCAGGGGCAGTTTCAAGTGGGAGTTGGAGTGGACAACTTTGTTGGAATCGTCAACGAGAAACAGCTTGTGCGCCTGATCACCGTGAACCATGACAGTAGCCCACTTCCCAACACCAACGTACAGGTACGGGTGATGCGGCGGGTTTGGGGCAGTGTTCAGACCATAGAACCGGGTACGGGGCGTACCGTATGGGAAAACGATGTGATCGAAAAAGAGGTAGCCAGTGGTCCTGTGCGCACTGATGCCAGTGGAAGTGGAAAGTTCAGTTTTACACCTCTGAAGGGCGGAGCCTACAAAGTTTATGTGAGCGCTCGGGACGCCCAAGGCAACCTGATCAAAGCCTCAACCTTTGTGTGGATTGCAGGGCCGGAGTTTGTCTCTTGGCGGGCTCCCAACAGCAACCGAATCGATCTTCAGGCGGATAAAAGCCGATACCATGTAGGTGAGACCGCCACAATCCTGATTCCTACGCCGTTCCAAGGTGAATCACTGGCACTAGTTACGGTGGAACGAGGAGGGATCCTCAAACAGGAAGTGGTCAAACTGCATGGTAACAGCACCATCTTCCATCTGGCAATCACCCCCGATATGGCGCCCAATGCCTATCTATCAGTGACGGTCATCAAAGGAGAGGATGAACACAATTACACCGCGGCGTTTCGTATGGGGCTGATCCAGCTTCAGGTGGACACCGAAAGGCTAAAGCTGAACGTAAGCATCAAGAGTGACCGTGAGAAGCTGGGTCCCCGTGAACAAGCCACCTACCGTATTCATGTGAGCAACTACAAGGGAGAACCAGTTCAGGCAGAAGTGGGGCTGGCACTGGTGGACGAGGCGATTCTCTCTCTCATGCCGGATAATCTGCCCTCATTGATGAGTTATTTCTATTATCGTCAGGGGTTGGGCGTGCGAACCGCCAATGCCTTGATCTTTAATGTGGACCAGACTACGCAGGAGATCATCAATATCCACAAAGGTGGTGGCAAAGGCGGCGATGACTACTTTGGCATCTTCACCATCCGCAAGGATTTCATCGGAACACCGCTCTGGAATCCCTTTGTGGTTACGGATGCCAACGGTGATGCCACTATCACTGTAACCCTACCCGATCAGCTTACAACTTGGATACTGGATGCCCGCGCATATACCCTGCCCACAGGCGATACTCATACCACCTTAGTAGGGCAATCCACTCACTCGTTGATCAGTACCAAACCTCTGTTGATCCGCCCTGAAATGCCCCACTTTTTTGTCAAAGGCGATAGCAGTATGTTGGGTGCCATTGTCAACAACAACACTGATTCAGCCCAACCTGTGGCAGTAAGCCTAGAGATCAGTGGTGCCGCAGTTCAGGGTGATCTGATTCAATATGCAACCATTCCCGCCAATGGGCGTCTCAAGTTTGAATGGTTCATGATCGCCCTTGATAGTGAGGCCATCGACATGACTTTCAAAGTGGTCTCCAAGGATGGGCGTTTTGCGGATGCCACTAAGCCCGTCACAGGCAGAGGTGATGAACGTTTGATCCCCGTATTGCGCTATGAAACCCCGGATACAGTCACCACAGGAGGGGTGATCGGGAATGAGGGCGGTAGTCGTATTGAGGGCGTGGTGGTTCCTTCTCGGACCAAGGTGGGTGAAGGTGGATCACCTTCTGGCATCCTCAATCTTCGCATCGAACGCTCTCTGGCTTCAGGTATGACCAATGCCTTGAAGGCACTCAAAACCCTGCCCCACTACTGCATTGAGCAAACAATCAGCCGCTTTTTGCCCGATGTGGTGATGTTCCAAGCACAGAAGCAACTTGGTTATGATGATCCGGTGCTGTTTGAGGAACTCTCTGATAATGTGGAAGCAGCACTCCAGCGGCTGTACAGTGATCAGCATGTAGATGGTGGTTGGGGCTGGTTCGTGAATGATGCTTCTGACCAACTGATCAGCGCTTATGCACTGCTGGGATTGTTTGAGGCAAAAGCTGCTGGTTGGGCAGTTGATCCGGAGGTCATCCGGAAGGCACTAGAACAACTAACCACAACCGCAGTCAACGAGGATACCCCTTGGTGGGAGTTGAATCGACAGGCTTTTCTCCACTACATGCTGGCACGCGCTCGTCAGATTATCGGGCGCACAGAGAACAAGGAACTGGCATTCGATATGGGTAGTGCGATTACCTTGTTTGATCAACGAGATCGGATGAACCTAGATGCCCAAGCGTTCTTAGCGATGGCGTTCCGCATCGTCACGCCCTATGCTCATCACAGCGTCACCCTCGTAGAAGGTATCAAAAGGGCAGCAAAACGCAGCCTTACAGGGGTTTACTGGGAAGATACCAACGCCGATGCTTGGAACTGGACGACCAACACCCGAACCACTGCGATCATCCTCAAGGCACTGATCGAAATTGAGCCAACCAGCCCACTCCTCGCTGACACGGTACGCTGGTTAATGAACGCCCGTAGGTTTGATCGTTGGGAGACCACCCAAGAGACCACTTGGTCAGTAATGGCACTGAGTGCATGGATGTGGCTTGCACGCGATCTCACCCCAGAATACCGCTTTAGTATTGCCCTTAATGAACAGCCCCTGCTCTCCGATGAACCTGCTACCCAGAATAATGCCCGCACCCCCTATGACCTGAGTGTTCCCCTGTCCAGCCTGTCGGATAATCAGACCAACCGGATCGGGATCAAACGCTCGGCTGGAGCTGGAACTCTCTACTACAGCACCACACTAAAAACCTATCTGCCTGTAGAGGAGGTGAAGGCGCTTTCCAGAGGGCTGATTATCGAACGCACCTACAGCCGCGAGGAAGATCCTGAGCATACCCCAATCACCACTGCACAGGTGGGTGAGCGGATACGGGTAAGTCTGACCATCATCGTACCAGAAACCCTCAACTACGTGGTCATTGAAGACCCGATACCGGCGGGAACTCAGTCGATTAACACCAGTCTGCAAACCACCCCAAAGCTTGAGCCACGAGAGCCGCTGCGTTATGGCTGGGGGTACTGGGCGTTCACACACACGGAACTGCGAGATGATCGCACCGTCTTGTATGCGCCCTACCTGCCTAAAGGCACCTATCAGTTCATTTACCAGATTCGTGCCGGGGCAGTGGGCACATACCATGTACTGCCTGCCAATGGACATGCATTTTACATGCCGGAGGTGTTTGGGCGTACCTCAGGAGGAATTTTCATGGTAATCCCTGAAGATCGAACCTTCTGAACCCAATTCCGTGTCGGGCTAAGGGATGTCCCTTTGGAAACAGACTTTCACAGGGACATGCCCAAGCTTTGGATTTCCTAAGACATTTTCATCAGAAGAGGCATCACCATGAGGATGAAAACCCAACGGCTGATAGAGGCTTTGTATGTCCGCTGGCAGAGACTGCGGCGACGGCAGAAGGTACTTTCCCTGATAGGTTCAATGGTAGTGGTGGTTGGGATTGGGTTTTATCTGTGGGTCTTTACGGATTTACCCTCTATTGATCAGTTACAAGCAGGGTTGATGATCCCCAGTACCCGCATCCTAGATCGCAATGGTCGATTACTGTACGAGATCATCAACAAGGATGGAGGACGCCACACCGCTGTTCCCCTATCGCAGATTCCCCAAGCGTTGATCAACGCCACTATTGCCACCGAGGATCGGAATTTCTATTTCACCCCCGGTGTTGATCTTGAGGGTGTGATCCGGGCACTATGGATCAATATCCAAGGTGGAGAGGTGCGCGTTGGGGGTAGCACCATCACTCAGCAAGTTGCTCGCAACCTTCTGCTTGATCCCGATCAGCGGGCTTCGCGTACCCTTCAACGCAAATTAAAGGAGATGGTGCTGGCGCTGCGTTTGGCACAGCATTACACAAAAAATGAGATTCTTGCCTTGTATCTCAATCAATCCTACTATGGCAACCTTGCTTATGGAGTTCAGGCAGCCGCCAGAGTTTACTTCAACAAAGATGTGCAGGCACTTGATCTCGCTGAGTGTGCCATGCTGGCAGGACTGACGCAGCTTCCTGCCAGCAACAACCCTTTAACCAACCCTGAAGCCGCAAAGGCCCGCCAAAAAGTAGTGTTCGATCTGATGGTGCAGGAAGGGTTTTTGACTCAAGAACAGGCTGATATTGCCTTTGAGGAGCCTCTACAATACGGGTCAGGGCGATTTGAACTACGTGCGCCTCATTTTGTACTGATGGTCTGGGAACAGCTCCGACGCGATTACCCCGATCTGCTTTACCAAGGAGGGCTCGAAGTGATCACTACCCTTGATCTGAACTGGCAAAATGCTGCTGAAGAAATCGCCCGCCGCCATATCATCAAACTCAACAATCCTCACCTAGGGGGAACCATTCACAACGCCAGCAACGCTGCTCTGGTAGCGCTGGATCCTCATACTGGGCAAGTACGTGCCCTGCTAGGCAGCATCGACTATTTTGATCCTGAGATCAGCGGCGCGATCAACCTCGCACTTGCCCCACGTCAACCCGGTTCTGCACTCAAGCCGTTTACCTATGCGCTCGCCTTTGATCCGGCACAACCTGATCCTTGGACACCAGCAACCATGATCTTGGACGTCAGTACGCCCTTTATCACACAGCGACTGCAAAGTTACACCCCAAGTAACTATGGGCTTGTGGAGCATGGTCCAGTCTCGATCCGTGAAGCCCTTGCCTCAAGCTATAACATCCCGGCAGTGATTGCCCTCGATCATGTGGGACTAAAAGCACTGCTGAAACTGCTTCATCAATTGGGCATCACAACCCTTCAGGACATCACCCGACTTGACCTGTCAGTAACTCTTGGCGGGGGCGAAATCCGCCTGTTGGAACTGACTGCGGCTTATGCTGCATTTGCCAACAACGGACGAGCGGTTCAACCCACACTGATCCTAGAGGTAAAAAACAAACAGGGTAAAAACCTCTTCGAGTGGCAACCACCATCATCTAAAGCGCCTGTCGTGGATCCCCGCGTCGCTTCACTCATTACGGATATTTTGAGTGACAACAATGCCCGCCTGCCTGCTTTTGGGGATCACAGCGCGTTGCAGGTTGGGTTTCCCGCCGCCGCCAAAACTGGCACTACCACTGATTTTAGAGATAATTGGACAGTAGGCTACACTCCCAACTTGGTGGTAGGGGTGTGGGTGGGTAATGCCGATAATACCCCTATGATTAAGGTCACCGGGGTTACCGGTGCAGGACCGATCTGGAATGAGTTCATGCGTATGGTCCTCAGAGGGCAACCTAAGCCCGATTTTGTCGCTGCCTCTGGTATCACTTCGGTTGAGGTGTGCGCCCCGTCAGGGCTTTTACCCACGCCCTACTGTCCCTCACGCACCGTCGAACATTTCATTATCGGTACCGAGCCAACCCTCCCTGATACCATGTTTCAAGCCTTCACCCTCGATTCCTTGACGGGTGAACTGGCTGACGAAAACACACCTCTAGAGCGCCGCATCGAGCAGGTGTATCAGGTTCTACCCCAAGAAGCTTGGGATTGGGCACAAAAACACGGGATAAAGCAACCGCCTATAAGCACCTTTCCCGTGAGCGCACAGGGTGCGGATCAACGGGAAGATCTACGTTTGCTGCTGCCTGATCCCTACACGGTGTATCAGTTGACACCACTTACCCCGTTGGAATCACAGCGTATTCGGCTTCTAGCAGCAGTGCCCCCAGAAGTACGATCTATTACATTCTGGCTTGATGATCAGGAGATTGCCAAGGTATCTACCGAACCTTGGTCCACTTGGTGGGAACTTGTCCCCGGTCACCATATCCTGAAAGTGAGCGCCATCATGCAGGACGGCAGCACCCGGATTGGTGATCTCATTCCTTTTACGGTGCTCTCATTCCTTCCTCCTGACAATCGACCTTCTACAGGGGAGGTGAAACCGTAAAACGCCTTTCTGTCAAGATCGCGGAAAGAATCCTCAAAAGGATCGGGATAAAAATCCCCAAGACAAGCGTTCTGTAGTCGGCTTGCTCCCTGCTTGGATGATCTTGCGGATTGTTTTGCGATCTCGACCTGTTTGTCGAGCGATCTC
>JACSRJ010000300.1 GCA_014879835.1 Anaerolinea sp. | reverse complement strand
GTGATCTGGTGGTACGCTGGGGGGTACTGCTGCTCTTTTCAGTGGTCTTTTTAGGGGCGGCCTCGCTCGCGCTCAATCGCAGCGAGAGCTTCTGAGATCGCCTACCCTCCCCCTGAAGTCTCAGTCGGGGGAGGGGTTTTTGATTGATGCGGAGGTTGTGTATGTCCCCTCGAAAAAATCCCCTATTCCGGATACTATTCTTAAGGCTGTTCCTGTTGGGCATGGTGATCCTTTCCGGTACAGGCATCAGTGCGGCCCAAATTGCACCCGATCCCCTGCTGGAAATACTTGCCCGCAGCCCGTCGGCATTAATGGGTGACAAGGGAATGTTCAGTTACCTCAACTTTCGAGCGCTGGAGGAGGCGCAAAAGTACGTGCGCCCCCTGACTTGGTCAACCTTCAGCGAAGGCAAGCCCGATGCTGATTGGCGGACGATGATGATGCGAGTCCGCGCCGGGGGGGAATTTCTCACTTACGCTGCTGTGCTTGGTCCCGCGATGCCCACCACAGTTGGATTCGACTGGTTTGACATCCAGCAAGCGGCGGAAATCGGTACACCTCCAATGGTTGGGATGCTCTTTGGGGGCATTTTTGGTCCGGATGCGATGGATAAAGCCTTAAAAGCACGTGGATTTGAGGCTCAAGCCCGCGAAGGTATTACAGTCTGGCACCGGTTTGAGGACAACAAACTGTCAGTCAAAGATCGAGAACCGGGCGATCCCTTTGGCGGAAATCTGGGTATATCGGCACGGATCGGGTACTTTCCCTTGCACATCGCCAATGGACGCAGTTGGGCTGTGTTTGATGCGTTTCTGGGGGTATATCAGGATACAGCAGAGTCAATGCTCAGACACCCCAGTTATGGGCTGATCGCCAAGGTGCTCACCGATCCGGAGGTCTATGCGCAGCCCGTGATCCAGCTCATCATCCTGCCCCAGAGCTGGCTTGCACGGCTCCCCAATCAACAGCCCACAGGAGAAGGTGAAAAAGCCCCACCCTACCTGTATGCTGGTCTGGCAGATCGACAGGAGGGCGATTTGCAGCGCCACGAGTTGATCCTTGTTTACCAAACGGCAGCGGAAGCGAACACCGCCGCGCCCATCATTGAGGATCGCCTGAAAGAAATCTCCGGCATGGTGGATGCAGGCGTACCCATCGAGTTTTTGCCTCCGCGCATTGCAGCGGGTGAGAATGGGACTGCGGTGCTGATCCTGAGTGTGCGTTATCCTTGGGTCCAAGAGGTGAGTGCGGGTGATCCGCTCAAACGCCAGCCCGGTCTGTTATTCTCAGTATGGGTGAATCGCGTTTATCGGGCGGAGTTTCCGCCCCTGATGAGGTAATCATGAAACGATTGGGTACACGATGGATGAAGTTTGGGCTGATTCTGAGCGGCAGTCTGCTGCTTCTGCTGGCCATGATGAGTGCCAGCATCAGCAGCGCTCAACCTGCGCCCACGGCCACCCGCTCACTGCTCTCCCCGCCGGCCACCCGCACCAACCTGACCATCGTGCCGCCGCCCTTTGCCTATCGGGTGCCCCTGCCCAAAACTGATAACTTCGACATCGCCCAACTGGATATTGGGCGGCGCACCTTTACCCAGTACTGCGTGACCTGTCATGGGGATAAGGGGCAGGGGTTGGAGCAGTGGCGCACCACATGGGCCCCGGAACGCCAAAACTGCACCCAAGTGGGCTGTCATGGGCGCAACCGCCCGCCCGATGGCTTCACCATGCTCACGGTGGCGCCACCGATTCTGGGCGAAGGGGCCCTGCCCAATCTGACCTCGGCTTTTGCGATCTTTACCTATCTGAAAGCCAGTATGCCCTATCAAGCTCCGGGGGCGCTTAGTGATCGTGAATATTGGGCGATCACAGCCTACATGGTGGATCAATTTGGGGCCGACGCCAAAGGTAAAGAAGTGGGCCCTAAAAACGCAGCCGACATCCTGATCCGATAAGGGAGAAAGAGGAGAGCCATGCCGGATACTTCTAGCGCGCCCCCCAGCCGCAAAGGGTTGATCCTTGACCTCGCTGCGGTGATCACCTTGATCTTGTTGGCTTACTTGTTCTGGTGGCGGCTGCTTACTCCGGAACGGATCAATCAACAGTCCCTTATTGAAGGTGATTTCAGCGGGCAGTTTGTGTCCTTTGCCACTTATCAGGCCGCACGCATGAGTCAGGGGCAGATTCCCCTTTGGAACCCCTACAATCTAGGCGGGCATCCTTTTTTGGCTGATACGCAGGCGGCGGTATTTTATCCGCCGCGCCTGATCACCATCGCTCTCGCCAACCTGAGCAGCGGCGGCGCACCCACCCCACCGATGATGTACGACTGGCTTCAGCGGGAAATGATCGCGCACAGCCTGCTGTCCTCGCTGCTGATGTACCTTTTCATGCGGCGGCTTACCAAGGGTGCCTTCTACAGTCCTGCGGCGGGTATGATCGGCGCGATCATCTTCGCCTATGGCGGCTTCATGACCGGTTACCCGCCCTTACAGCTTGCCCTTATGGAGGCTTGTATCTGGCTGCCGCTGGCGATGTTGGGCATCGTGGAGGCGACCCGCCACCCAGCAGTGCGTTGGGGTTGGTTTGGGGTATCGGGGATCGCGCTGGCCCTTTCCCTGCTGGCGGGGCACCCACAGACGGCGCTTTTATTCGCCTATTTGACCATCGGATATTTGGGGTGGCGGGTGTATACCCAGCGCCGTCCGTTTCTCGCTTTTGTGATCGGGACGCTGCTCATGGTGGGCATCGGGGCCGGGATCGCGGCGGTGCAGCTTTTGCCTTCGTGGGAATATCTACGCCTGACCACCCGTGAGGGCTTGTCCTTTGTGGAAAAGGGCAACGGATTCCCCCTTTATGACGTCCTTCAAATGGTTTTTCCGGGCTTGTTCAGCCAGTGGTCACCGCTCTATATCAGCGTGATCGGGCTGATGCTGGCAGGTTACCTATGCTGGAAGCACCCCAACGCCGCCGGTTACTGGTTTCTGGCGCTGATCGCGGCCCTTGGGCTGAGCTTTGGAGCCCGTTCAATCCTCTATGACATCTTCTACAATTTTTTGCCCGGCTTTAATCTTTTTCGAGAGCAAGAACGCAGCGCTTACCTGATCGCTTTCTGCGGCGCGGTCTTGGCGGGCATGGGCGCTAATTATTTCCTTGAGGATACATGGGATGAGGACCTCAAACGGAACTACAAGGTCGCTTTTGGCGGGGTGATCGCACCTGCATTGGGTATCGGCTTCACCGTCTTCGCCAATTGGATCACAGAGCCATCTTCCGAATCGGCCCAGCGCTTTGGACTGATCGCTTTCAGCCTGTTTGCGGCGGTGCTGGCGGCCATCACCTTGATCAGTGTCGATAACTTCCGCCGCTTGTTTGCGCGGGGGGCGGTGGTTACGGCTTTGGTCGCAATCGAGTTGTTTTCGTTTTCTCGGATGGTCAACCCCAATATGGAATCGGTGCCCACTCAGGATCGTTTAGCCCCTTCAGAGATGGTGAGGGCTGTGGGCAAGCAGCAGACCAGCAGCCTCACTTTAGCTCCGTGGCGGGTCGATGGAGTCCCTGAGAATTATGGCACCGCTTATGGCCCCCAATTCAGCACAGCCGATATTCGGGGCACCAGCCCACTGCGTTTAGCCAGTGTTGATAAGCTGCTGCGCCTAAACAACCCCGCCCGGCTTTGGGAAGTATTTGCGGTCAAATATGTGATCAGTCCTAACCTTGAACTGCCCGTGCCCAGCAGCATCGTGGCAGAGGCGGGTGATCTGCGCCTGCACGCCCTTGATCAGCCCCGTCCGCTAGCTCGTTTGGTCAGTAAGGTCTGGGTTGAAGCCGATGACGCCGCAGCCCTCGGATTTTTGAATGAGCCGGCCTTCGACAGCGCCAACACTGTGATCCTGCCTGCTGATCCGGGGGTGAATTTCGCCCCCCAAATACAGGGTGCGGTGGAATTGATCCGATTTGACCCGGAGCGGATCGAACTCAAAACCCAAACAGACGGCTCAGCCATTCTTAATCTGTCGCTGGTATATTATCCCGGATGGGAGGCGACCCTTGATGGTGCGCCGGCCGCACTGCTCCGGGCCGACACAGCCATGAGTGCGCTGGTCGTACCGGCAGGTGAGCACACCGTAGTGCTGCGTTTTGAACCACCTTCCTATACGATGGGGATGCTGCTCTCGTTAATGGGAATAGTGATCACAGGGGGATTTTTAGGGGTTGCGTTTTTCATTGATCGGCGCAAAACCGCGCCCGCAGAACCTGCCGCTCAGGGTTGAGCGGCCTCACCTAATCGGATTGCTTGCTGGGGCCTTCATCGGCGCAAGCGCGGTGATCCTTGCCCTGCTCACGGTGCTCATCAGCCCCTTGATCTCGCTGGGGTTGGTACTGGGCATTGGGGCGGGGTTGTACATCCTGACCAACCTTCAGGCAGGGCTGTATGTGGTGATCGCCATGATCGCCCTGCTGCCTTTTGCCACCCTGCCCTTTAAGTTGGCCCTTACCCCAACCCTGCTTGATATGGCCCTCGGCGGCTTCCTGCTGGTGTACCTTTTTGAGTGGATGACCGGACACCGAACCCGCTTTCGTTTTGTGCCTGCCCACGCCCTGATCGTGACCTTTATTGGTTTTATGGTCTTCAGTTTTGTGGCGGGCTTGGGGCACGCAAGTATTACCGCCAATGTGCTGCGTAAGTTTGTGGAGTTGGTGATCAGCGTGAGTCTGCCGCTGGTACTGGTGGACGTGTGCCGCGACGGGCGTTTTTTGCGGCGTTTGGGCACGGTGATCCTGCTCTGTGGGGTGTTACAAGCGCTGATCGGGATCGGGTTGTTCCTGATGAACGATACCACCGCAGAGCGCTTGCTGAATAGTTTGGGACGGGTTGGTTATCCGCAAGGCGGGGTGATCCGCTACGTAGAAGATGATCCCAGTTTGGGGGAACGGGCCATCGGCACATGGGTTGACCCCAACGCTTACGGTGGTTATCTGCTGATGATCGCATCGCTGGCGGGGGTTCAGGCGCTCTCCAAACACAGTCTCATGGGCAAACGATGGATCGGGCTGGGGGTCTTTGGGTTGGTCAGCGTGGCGGTTTTACTCACCCAGTCGCGGGGGGCATGGCTGGCGCTGGCCGTAGCGGCCCTGTTGGTGGCGGTGCTGCGTTATCGATGGCTGTTAGCCGCGGGCGCAGTAGGCGGTTTGATCTTACTCTCCTTGCCCTTTATGCAAAGTTATGTGGCCCGCCTCACCGAGGGTCTGACGGGAGAAGATTTAGCCACCCAGATGCGTTTGGGCGAATACAAAGACGCCCTGACCCTGATCGGGCGTTACCCCCTCATCGGGGTAGGCTTTGCGGGCACCCCAGATCGGGATATTTATCTGGGGGTTTCCAGCACTTACCTCAAGATCGCAAACCAGACGGGCTTGATCGGTCTGAGTTTGTTTGTGCTCACCCTGCTCGAAGCGTTCCGGTATGGGCTTGCCCATTGGCAGGCGCTCACCCGGTCGCCAGAGATTCTGACAGTGTGGTTGGGCTGCGCTGCGGGCATCGCCGGGGTGATGGTGGCCGGGGTGGTGGATCACTATTACTTTAATCTGGATTTTCACGCCTCCGCCACCATGTTGTGGGTCTTTGTGGGGATGGCCCTCGCCGCCACCCGGATCTCGGTGGAGACCCCGCAGCCCTGAAGGGGAAGCCCATCCCCTTTTATTGGCCCTGTGCCCATGCGCGCACCTCATCGTAAATGGGACGAGGACGGAACTCGACGGTCACAAAGGCAAAATAATCCTGATAAGTGTGGTGCAGGGTAGGGCTGCGAAAGTACCAAAAGCACAGCTTACGCACTGTATGCCAGTTTTGCTCCGCATAATCAAGGGCTTCTAAGGTGTACTTGACCCGCTGGCCGGGCTTGACCGCATGTATCCAGCGGGGGTGATCGTTCCAACTGCTCTCAGTGATGTATACGGGTTTGTCCCCGTCTCCATTGTCCCGCATCACCTCCCACAGCAGTTCAAAACGGCGGAAGTTGAGCCGATCCGGGGCGGGCGCATCCAGCGCGGGTAGGGTGAAACCATAGGTATGCACCGCCAGCCCATCAAAGTAGGGGGCAGCGCCTGCCGCGTACATCTGACGCAGATATTCCAGATCATCAAGGGCGTTAGGACTGCGCTCTAAGGTTGGGGCCAGTGCCCCCCCAAGAATCGAGACCTCTGGGTTGGCGGCTTTGGCTGCGGTATAAACCTGCCGCAGCAGTTCCACGTAGGATTCAACTGAGACTCCCTGATAGCCCCACTCAAAAGAGAGATTGGGTTCGTTCCACGGGATGATATGATCGATCTTGCCCCGATAGCGGGCCGCAAACACACCGATAAAACGAGCATATTCATCAAAGTAATCGGGGCTGAGGTAGTTGAGGGAGGTGCGCTGAATCTCTGGTTTGGGGCGCGCCCATGTAGGCACAAACCCGATTCGGGCGATGATCTTGATCCCCTGCTGCTGAGCCATCTCCACGGCGCGGTCAGCGTGATGCCAATCATACCCACCCTCCGTGGGTTCGAGGTACGCCCACAAGAACAATTCCACAATGGTGGGTGCGCCCATCTCGCGCACCATTTGCAAGGTGCGGTGAATGGCCAGATCGGTGACTTCCCCATCGAGGCGGGTATGGACACAAGTGATCGGGTGCTGGGTCTGGACCGTCTTCGGTGGCTCTGGGATGAGACGGGCCGGGGCCGGCGCAATCTGGGTCAAAAGCAGCATGGCCAGCCCAAACACACCCCATCGCCCCCGATGATTGATCACCACTTGACGGGTGATGACCCCCCAGCGATAAAACCGTCCCTTAGAAGCCATTTGAAAACTCACCCTTCGCTGATTAACCTCATCCCCCCTGTACGACCGCTTCGCGGTGCCCGTCTCCAAGCTGGAGAAGGGGGGGATAAGGTTCTTGAGGGGGAAGCCCCCTCAAACGGTACCTTTCGATAAATAGAGGGTTAAAAGGTTCAACTGTGTGAGTTCTACCCTTTCCAAACGGTCCCTTAACGTTCTGCATCCTCTACGATCCCGTAAAGCAGGATATCGATTACCCCGTCCAGCCACGCTTTTTCGGGGATCACTTTGATCGCCACCCGGGCGATCTGCGGGGTTACACGTTCTGAGAGCAGGTAGCCCATCAACATCGAGACCACCGCCCGGCCCAAGATCAGATCGGAAATGGGGCGCAGTCCACCCGCGGTCTTAAGCCGATTGAGCAGTTCGTTGGCTTTGGGAAAGAGCCGCATATTGAGGGTATTCAGAAATGTCCCGCCGCTCACCTGAGCGTCAATCAGGGCCAGATCAAAAAAGTCCTGATTCTTGTGAGCGGCTTTGATCAAACGATGGAAGGCATCCCGAAGCAGTTCTGGGGCGTTTTCGCCTTCAGCCGCATCAAGAGCCGCCTCTAGGTCAGGAAGGGGTGAAAAGGACTTCAGCAGGGCATTAAGCACCTGTTCTTTGTCCGGGTAAAGGGACATGACCTCATCACTGGATAAGCCTGCTTGCGCGGCGATGGTGTCAAGGTTGGCATCAGGATACCCGTACTGGCGAAAGACCTGCCGGGCTGCGGCCAGAATCTGCCGTTGGGTATCGTTGACCTGCGCCATTTTTTTGCTTCGACGGGAGCGCGATACTGATTTCAAGAGTGATTGTTACCTTTTGGAAAACGGTGATCATCATTTTAGTCGAACGCAGGGAAGGGGGCAAAATCTCCGCTTTCCCTGCCTCGGAAATCCTTCACCGGTAAGCGCAGTCCGTTGGCTTGAAGGTACAGCCCAATGCGAAAGCTGTACGCGCCCTCAGTGGGCACTTTTAGGGTGTATTGGTCGCGCACAAACTCACCTTCGATCCAGCGGCGGGTGGGGCGCGGTGGTTGTTTGTCCTGCTGAAACTGGATCAGGCCCTCGTCATTGACTACATGCACAAAAACGGTGTAATCCTGATCCGGAACCGTGAGGGCCTGCCAGATCAAGGTGATGGTGACCTCACCCGGCCCAGTCTGGCTGAAGTGCCAGCCCGCCAATCTGATTTGATCCCCAAAATCGAACGGCTCCACCGCCAGATCAGAGGGAGGGATCAGTACCCGCTCAACTTCGATGATCTCAGTCTCACCGAGGACGAGAGTCTGACCCTGAAGGCTCAAAGTCAGGCGATAAGACCCCGGAGTCAATCCCGCATCAAGGGCGAGCTGGTAGCGATCCCGGATGTAAGCGCGCTCTGTCCAGCGCGCAAAGGGATAGGTGTCGCCGACGGGTGATCCCTGCCATAATAAAACGGTCTTGTCCGGGGATTCGAGCTTGAGGCTGATTGGGCCCTGATCACCGGGGGCGTTAAGGGCATACCAATCAAGGCTCAAGTGGAGAGTATCACCTTGTTCTAGTTGAGCGGGGATCGGCCCGCTTTGCAGCCATAGGTTTGACCCCAGTGCCACGGCCTGATCCGGGATGAGGAAACGGGACTCAGGCGTGGGATGGAAGTCCACCGGAGGGGCCACATCGGCCCATAAGCCCGCAAATGCGCCCTGATCGTTGAGAAGGGGTAGATAGTATCCGGCATCAGCGCGGCTGACCCATGCGCTTTGAACCTGATAAGACCCCGGCGGCGTTCCCGGCGGCAGCGGCAGGATCAGATCAAAGCCGATGCGCTCACCGGGCAGCCAGCGTGCTGCCTGCTCAAGATAGGGCGAGAAGCGGGCGATCTCGTTCCCCCAAGGATCGATCACCGTCAAGATCGGGGTCAGATCGGCCCGTTCTGGAGTCCGGCTGACAGACCACCACAGACGCGCCTGAAGGCTGTTCGGGGCTGTGTCCGACAGGCGGATTGCCGCTGAATCGAGGCGCAGTACGCCCCCAAAGTTAGAACCAGTGGGGCTGGAAACGCCCGGCACGTCCCCTGTTTTGATCCGATAGGCCGCAAAGGCCGGTTCGCCATCAGGGCCGTGGGGCATATCAGGCAGACGGGCCGCATCAGGCAATTGATCACCCCAACGCCAGCCCGCATCGAGAATGGCGCGGGGGATAATGATCAGCGCCTCCCGGTCTGGAGGGGGCCAAAAGAGCTGTTCAGCCATCATCCAGCGCAAGCGCTCCGACTCGATCTGATGGGCCAACACTGTGGGATGTTCGTAATACTCCGAGGCAAAGAAGATCAGATCGTCTGGGTGGGCGTTCTGTTCCAGCCAGCGGGCCGCAAGCAGGTAATCGCCGTTGGCTTGATAAAACAGATCAGGGCGCATCCCCCACGCCCGATAATCGATCCATGTGTGCAGCCCCAGAAGTAGGATCAGCGCCCCTGCCATCAGAGTCTTCAAAGAAACGCGCATCCCCCGCACGACCGGAATCGCTTTGCTCAAACTGAGCAGCCCACCGGCAGGCAAAAAGAAGATGAGCGGCACCATGGCCACCGAACGCATGTGGCTTGGGGGCAGCCCTGCGGTAGCGATCAGGCTGGGCGCGATCAGCAGCGGTGAGAGTGCCGCTAACGCCCCACCAAAGCGGATCAGGGGTGTGTTCCGCCTCTGAAGGGCAGCGTACAGGGCCGCAGCCCAGCCGAGGATCAACAGCCCGCCGCTGATCAGGTCAAAAAAGGGACGCCCCGGATAAAGGTTGTAACGCAGGGTGGGATCCCCCCGCAGGAAAAACATCTGCGCGTGCAGGCTCAGGCTTTCGAGTAGGCTCACGGGTGGCGTTTGCGCGCCGGGGGTAAGCTGGCTGAGACGATCTAAAAAAACGTCAGGATGGGCTGCATAAAAGTCCACGATGGGCCCGGATGCGATCACCAGTCCCAAGCCAAACCAGAAAATCTGACGGAGGCGTAATCCTCGTCCAGAACGCTCAATCCCGATCAGGAAAATCAGGGGTAAAACCAACCAGAGGGGGAAGATTCGGGCCGCCATGTAGACATACAGGCTGAGTCCGCCGCACACACCCCCTAAAAACAGAGGCACCTGCCAGCGGTGAACGCGCCTCAGCCCCACCACCAAAAGCCACAAGCACAAGGCTTCTAACAAAGGCTGTGGGCTGGTGCGAAACCCCTGTCGGGTGAGCCACACTTGGGCCCCATTGACCGCCAGCCACGCGCCCGCCAGCAGCCCAACCGCCCACTGGGCCCGATCTGCCCGCAGCAGCGACTTGCCCAAAGCAATGGTGACGGCGATGGTCAGGATGCCCAAAAAAGCGCTGGTGAGGCGGGTTGCCAAGACCTGACCGCCTATAATGTGGAGCAGAGGCACGGAGAGGTAATAAAAAAGCGCTTCTCGTCCAGAGTATGCCGTGACCACTGGAAAAGGGTCGTATCCAAAAAAGGCAATATCCCGCCCAAGGAGCATATCCGCAGCCTCATCGTAGTGAAGCCCCGGCGGGAAGTGGTGCAGTTCCGCCAGACGCAGCCCCGCACCCAAAAGCAGGATCAGCGTTGCCAGATACAGGTACCGACGATGGACGTGAAGACGCCCCCTCATAGGGTGGGCAGCAGGGTTTCTTTGAGCCATTCTGTGGTGCGATCAAATGCCTCTTTCTGGCTCACGATAGGTTGATAGCCCAGTTCTTTAGCCGCTTTTTTGGAGTTAAACCAAAAATCATGAGTCAGTGAATAGGCGATATAACGGGTTAGAGGCACACCAGTCATCACCCGGCGGGGCGCAAGATACCACATAGCCTCGGTTGCGCTGGCAATCCCATAGGCCACCGTGAAGGACATGCTCTTCACGACCGGATCAAAACCGCAGCTTTGCACAAAAGGCAGCACAAAATCGAAAAAGTTGATCGGTTCGTGATCGGTGATCACATAGATGCTGCCGCCTACAGGTGAATCAGGGGCAAGGCAGTCGGCCGCAAGCAGGTGTGCGTGGGCCAGATTTTCGGCGTAGACATAGTTTTGGCGGCCAGAACCATCCCCAATGCGGAAAAAACTGCCCTGTTTGGCCAAACTCAGGATGTTGGGAAAGCGCGCCCGATCATGTTTTCCGTATACCCCCGTGGGGCGGATGGCGCAGGTCAGCAGCCCTTTGGGGGAGTTGGAGGCGACAACGGCCTGCTCCGCCAGCGTTTTGGTCTCGCTGTAGTAGTGGGCATAACGCCGAGGGTAAGGTTCGGTTTCGTCACCATCAGCAACGGGCCGAAAGTCAAACACCACATCTTCGGTGCTGGTATGAATCAGTTTTTTGACCTTGCGCGCTTCACAGGCTTTGATCACATTTTGGGTGCCGCCTACGTTCACCTCATACATGCCGGTTGGCTTGCCCGGAGAGACATTGATCATGGCGGCTGTATGAAAGACCGTCTCAACCCCACTGCACGCCTTGGCCACCTCTGCGGGACTGCGCAGGTCACCCACCATGGACTCAACCCGCGAATCAGGGTGGGGTTTGAGGTCAAAAACGCGCACCCGTTCCCCCCGTGCGAGCAGTTGCGCCACAATCGCCTGCCCCACTAATCCGCAACCACCTGTGACGAGGTACATCGCCGATTCCCCCTAAATCAAACTGAGCCTGCTAAAATCCATGAGGTGAATTGTATCCCAAAATGGTAAACATCAAGGAGTTTAGGTTTTGAATCCTAAAATCGTCGCGGTCATTGGCGGCACGGGCAAAGAAGGGGCAGGGCTGGCCTTTCGGTGGGCTCACGCGGGTTGGTCGGTGATCATCGGATCGCGGGATGCGGGGCGCGCCGCCGAAAAAGCTGTCGAGATCAACACCGAACTGAAGTTAAGCGGAGAAAGCGCGGTGCGGGGCATGGCCAACGCTGATGCGGCGGCGGCGGCCCCGTTGGTGGTGATCAGTGTGCCTTATGACGCCCACGAGTCCACTGTCACCGGGCTGAAGGACGTCCTTCAGGGCAAGATCGTGATCGATGTGACCGTACCCATGAATCCGCCCGAAATCCGTACTGTTTACGTCCCGGTGGGCAAATCCGCCTGCCTCGAAGCGCAGGCCATCCTCGGCAGCGGCGCAACGGTGATCGCGGCCTTCCAAAACGTGAGCGCGGTTCACCTCAAGAACCTAGATCATGCTCTTGACTGTGATGTCTTGATCTGTGGGGATGATGAAGCGGCCAAAGCGGAGGCGATGGGCCTTGTGGAGGCGGTAGGGATGCGGGGCATTGACGCGGGCAAACTGGCCAATGCGGTCGCGGTGGAGTCCCTTACCCCGGTGCTGCTGCATATCAACAAAAAGTACAAGGTCAAGGGTGCGGGCATCCGCATCACGGGGCTGTAATTGTAGAGCGTGCAGGTGAGGGGAATGAGGGCTGCTGGTGAACCCTCTCCCCTTTTCTAAGGCACGAAACCTGCCCTAGCGCCAATCTGGCAGCTTATCGCGCCATGCGTCATTGTCACTTGACTTACTGATCATGCGCGCTTCGGATGCGCCAACTTCGATGACCACAATCGCGTTCCATTGCCGACCGACAATCGCCGCTCCGTCAGGTGACCACTTGAGATAATCGCCGCTTAGGTTTAGCTTCTGGGGGTTAGAGCTGTCACTGTTCACGACGATCCACCCCCAATCGAGACCCTTACATGCCCATCGTTTGCCGTCGGCTGAGACAATCGGGCCGTCCTCTTTTCTACACCGATCTGGGAGAACCGCACGTTCTTGCAGCGGGAGGTAGCTCTCGGCCGTCTGGGAATCGAGTTTCCGCGTATTCTGACCGTTCAGATCAGCCCAATATAGAACCTTATCCCTACCGGCGTAACGGTCTTCAGTCGTATTGTAAAGGATGCCTGTGCCGTCCAGCGTCCAGCGGGCGTTTTCGATGGGACCTGATATAAGCGGAGTCCAATTGGTGCCATCCAAATCGATGCGATAGACCTCAGAAAAGGTTTCACCCGACCCACCGCCGGTAAACGTGTAGAGAATTCGTTTAGCGTCGGGCGATAGTAGGGCGCTGATAATTCTGCCCGGTGTTTTTGAGTAGGTCACCCGGGTCAGATTCGATCCATCCGGATTCACCTTGTAAATCTCCTCGAATCCATCACGATCAGACACGAAGATGATGATACCGGGAAGCCGATTGCCACAGGCGGTTAACAACATGATGAGGGCGAAAAGT
Organism: Anaerolinea sp.; assembly: GCA_014879835.1. Classification (GTDB taxonomy): domain Bacteria; phylum Chloroflexota; class Anaerolineae; order Aggregatilineales; family UBA2796; genus UBA2796. The sequence continues at coordinate 628 of JACSRJ010000300.1, read as the reverse complement.
GCCGAGAGTAGAGCTAGTTTGGGGCGTTTAAGAGCGTTGTGCCCAAACATCAAAACCTCCGATGTAGGAATGAGAACAAAACTTCACCTAAAAGCGCTGATCAAAAATCGCGCCAAATACTTAGGGTAGTCTTATGTGTATTCTTTCACAATTGATGCACGTCACCTTCTGATAGGGCTAAAGATCACTGTTTCCATGAGTGTTTAGGAGAGGGGTGTTTTTAGGAAGGGGCGACTACTTGATACATTGTGACGCTGAAAAATGAGTCCGTGTAGTGGGTACAGAAACATCTCCCATCCCACCTTTGGCAAATTGGAAGACGCCCTCCAATTCACCGGTGAGGGGGCAGGGAAGATTCAGAAGCCATTTGAGAAGTCACCTTTCGATGATTGACCTCATCCCCCCCTTTCCAAACTGGCTGAGGGGGCGACACTAAGTTTTAGGGCAGACTGATAGCCCTCACCCCACGACCGCTGTGCGGTGCCTGCTCCCGACCGCCGCTTCGCGGCTAGGAGAGGGGAGAAAACCTTTGGTGGGGGTGTCCCCCACACCCCCCGATTGGGGAGTTTGAGGGGTTTACTGTCGTGTCCTCTAACGTTAACCCCCAAAGAATCCGGCAACATCGTCC
>JACSRJ010000297.1 GCA_014879835.1 Anaerolinea sp. | reverse complement strand
GCGGCTAGGAGAGGGGAGGAAACACCTTTGGTGGGGGCGTCCCCCACAACCCCAGATCAGGGAGTTTTAGGGGGCATCCTCCTCAAACTTCCCCTTTCGATAAATAGGGGACAAATAGGTTCAATCTGCGTAAGTTCTACAAGGGCAGGCGTTTAACAGGGAAGCCCTCACGAATCGGCTTCTGTGATCGTTCTACCGTTTCTGAAATATGCCCTTAGGGGGATAATAGGACACTGCAATCATCGTTGACCTTAACCTTAAGATGGGAGGATATCCCATGCGTCAAATCGTTTTAGCAACCTCAGCCGGAGAATGCACACCACTTGCCGATGCACATCAGGCAACTGACTTGATCAAAGAACCGGGCAACATTCTGTGGATCGATCTGGAACATCCAGAGGTTGAAGATATTCAACTGCTGCGAACCCGATTCAATTTTCACCCCTTGGCAGTGGAAGATGCGCTCCACCGTCAGCAGAAGCCCAAAGTCGATACTTACGACGGTTATTATTTTATTGTCTTTTATTCAGTTTCGTACCGGCGCAACAAGGAAGACGATGATAATCACAGCATTCGGGCCCGTCAGGTGAGCCTTTTTGCCGGGCCCAATTATCTGGTCACGGTTCATGCTGGGTTGGTGCCCGAAATTGAACAAACGGTGGAACGGTGGAAGACCGCACACAGTGCCATTGGGCACAGCGTCGCCAGTTTGGTTTATGCCCTGCTCGACGCCATTGTGGATAACTATTTTCCGGTGATCGATCATATCGTGGAGCATGTGGAAGACCTTGAGGAGCAGATTTTTGGCAAATTTGAACCGGACACTTTGCCTCAGATTTTTGCGCTCAAAAAAGATCTGCTTAACATGCGCCGAATTGTGGCCCCGGCCCGTGATGTGATGAACATCTTGCTTCGGAATGATCGCTCGGTTTTCCCCCGTGAGAGCTTGTTTTACTTTCAGGACGTGTACGATCATACGGTGCGGGTCACAGACAGTATTGATACCTACCGTGATTTACTTTCCAGCGCACTTGACTCCTACCTATCGATTTCGTCTAATAATATGAACCAGACGATGCGTGTCCTGACCTCAAGTTCGATCATCTTGATGTCAATGGCGCTGGTCTCAGGGATTTATGGGATGAACTTCAAGATCATCCCCGAACTAGATTGGCAGAACGGTTATCCTTTTGCACTCATCCTGATGGGGGTTGTTGCCCTTGCTTTAGGGTGGTTCTTCCGTAAAAAGGGCTGGTTGTGAGCATCCGGTGAAGGGGAATAGGCGCACGGACTCACCTCAGTTAGAATCCAACTCAAAAAAGGGGCTGAACTTTGATCATTGAACGTCCGGGGCTGCTTACCCGCTATGACAACTTACGGCGGAAAACCTTTGAGCGGCTCTCCAAAACCGTGGATACCTTGGGCAAGGTCGATGGGTTGCCCGCATCTCAACTTGAACAGGCACGAGATGCGCTGTTTCATGCTGATCACCCATACCTGATCGTCCTGATGGGGCCTTTTAACACGGGCAAATCCAGTCTGATCAATGCCCTTTTAGGCGCATCGGTGCTGACCGTCGGGGCAACCCCCACCACCGACAAGATTAGCATTCTGCGTCATGGGCAAACCCCTCAGACCATGAGCGGCGGCGAGATCAGCACCGTCTTTCACCCTGCCCCCCTTCTAGAGCGGGTAAGTCTGGTGGATACCCCCGGTTTGGATTCGGTTTTTAAGGGGCATGATCAAATTACCCGCCGCTTTTTGCACCGTGCTGATCTGGTGCTGCTGGTGATGTTGTCTACTCAGGCAATGTCCGCCAGCAACGCTGAATATTTGGCCTCACTGCGCGACTATGGCAAGCGGGTGATCGTGGTCATTAACCAGATCGACCTGATTACCCCGGAGGAGCAAAAAGCGGTTCAGGGGTTTGTGACTGAACAGTCCCGGGCAGCGCTGGGGTTAACCCCGCAGGTGTGGATGGTTTCTGCACGGCGCGCCGCAGAGGCCCAAAAGGTCTCCCCGCGTGATGCGGCACTGTGGGCTGAGAGCGGTTTTGAGCAGATCGAATCTCTGATCAACCGAGCCCTCAGTGATGTGGAGCGCGCCCGCCAGAAACTTGAGACCCCCCTACAGATCGCCCGGAATGTGATGAGCGCAGCTAATGAACAGGTGCGGGTCCAGCAGGATGCCCTTGCCGAGTACCGACGCTCCGCCCAGAACGTGCGCGGGCAAATTGATGCGGCGGTGCGGGAACAAGAAGGAACGGTGCGCGAAACCGTGACCACCATCGAAAGCGCTTTTCAAGAGAGTGCTGCCCGAGGCAAAGAAGCCATCCGTGATTACTTTCAGTGGTCACGGGCTGCCGGTTTGATGTTTGGAGGGTTGGGGCAGGTGATCGGCCTGCGGCGCTTGTTTCGCCGCCGCAGTGCACCCCAAACCAGCACTTTGGTTACCGCTGCACGAGATCGGGTGTTGGAGCCGCTTTCTGGGGTGATGGCAGTTGTGGATCGTCTGCCCTCTCGCCTTGAAGGGCGTGACGTGAAAGATACTGACGATCTGGTGCTGTATGCCCGCCGTGAAATCGAGCGCCTGCCCGGTTCCCTTCAAGGCAAGATTATCGGCGGCCTAAGCGCCCCCACTACTTATGATCGGGATTTGTGGAAACGTGCTCGTGATCCCCTTGCGGCAGTGCTGGAAAAGGCCCGGGTGACCGAATTTGAGACCCTAAACAAGGCTGTGCGCAACACGACCACCACCCTTGCCGTATATCTGATCAGTGTGCTGCTGTTCACAGTCGTCTTGTTGTTTGCCCTTTCAGCGACTAATCAGGGTGGCGCTTCGGGGTTGGTGGCACTGGTGGCACTGGTCTTGATGATCGGCGGGCTGGCAGCCCTGCCTTTGCGTGGGGCATGGCTGGCGGCGGCCCACGGCCGGCGGATCGATGCGATCAAGGCGGAGTATCTTGATACCTTGCACAAAGCTGCGGCCGATCAGATCGCTTTTGGCAAGCAGATGCGACAGGATGCCGTAGCGCCCTTCATTCGGATGGTTGAAGCCCAACTCAGCCAGTCCGATCAGCTCAAAAGTGAACTATCCGCACATACCACAGCGTTAACCGAGATCGAGCGAGAGATAGGCAGTCTGAAGTGACTATGACCGATAGGATACAGGGATCAAGCCCCGCAGGGATCGTTTTAGAAGGTGCATTGGCGGAACTACGCGAACGGGAGATTCGCCTGCTGGTGGAATCGGGCGAAGGGATCGCCTCGATCCCCCCTGACGGGAGCGCAGATCGGCAGCGTCTGACCGAAGCCGCCAATGACCTCCGTGAGATGTTCTTGATGGTAGCCATTATCGGCGAGTTCAACGCGGGCAAAAGCACCTTTGTCAACGCCCTGATCGGTGAGCCGCTGCTGCCAATGGGCATCACCCCAACCACCGACATGATCGAACTGATCCGTTACGCACCCATGCGGGGCGGCGAACCGACCATCCGTGACAATGCGGTGCGCGAATGGACTCATCCCAATACAGGCAGTGCAGGGGTGGCAATTGTGGATACCCCCGGCACTGGATCGGTCTTTCAAAAGCATGAAGCTATTGCTAAGTCCTTCCTCCATCGCTCTGATCTGGTGATCTTCCTCGTCTCGGCCAAACGTGCCTTCGCCGATACAGAGCGTATCTACTTGGAACTGGCCAAGAGTTACGGCAAAAAGATCATCATCGTGATCAATCAATCTGATCTGCTGGAGGAACCGGAACGGCGCGAGGTGCGTAAGTTTGTCCAGCAGCAGGTGGATCAGCTTCTTGATCTCCGCCCGCCGATTTTTGTGGTCTCGGCCAAAAGGGCATTGGCGGAGCCAAAACCGGGGATTCTGCCCCCAGAAGGCATGGTCGGGGATGCAGTTGAACTCAGCCCGTCCAACGAGTATGGGATGCGTCCGCTGCGAGCCCATTTGCGCACCGTATTTGAACAAGTCCCCCCCGCACAGCAAAAGCTTATCACCCAGATCGAACTGCTCAAGTCGATCCTCAATCGTTATGTGGGCACGGTAGGAGCGCGGCTGAGTCTGATCGGGCAAGATACCGATGCAGCCGAGGCGCTCCAAAAGGAGATCGAGAATCAGGCGGGCGCATTGGAACGCCAGATGAACAGCGCCCTCAGTGATGTGCAGGGAACGCTCAAAGGGGTCCTTGATAGAGGCACTCGGTTTATTGAGGACAATATCAAGGTGCTGCGGGCGACTCTGCGGGGCGTTGACAAGGAAAAGATCGCACAAGAGTTTGAGCGCACCGTGATCGGGGATGCGGTCACCCGGTTGAGCAGTGTGCAAGAACAATATGTGAACGCCCTTGTGGACGGCTCACGCACCTATTGGCGCGGGGTGATCGAGCGCCTGAGTAAACTAGATGCGCTGCTTCGGGAAGAATCAGTGAGTATGGACGCCTCGTCCTACGCCGATCAGCGGGCGGCCCTGCAAGCGGCGCTCACTATGGCCGACATAGAGCTGAAAGCTTACTCTGATAATCAGGTGATTCAAGATATTGAAGCCGAATTCGACCAAAATGTGCGCACCTTCACCTACAGCCTGATCGGGGGCACGGGCGGGGCACTGGCAGTGCTACTGAGCATCATTGGTGGGGTGGCTGTACCGGGTGCAGCCCTGCCGCCGCTGGCGATCATTGGACTGATTGTAGGTGTGCCTGCGATGATTGGCGGAGGGGTGGTTGCGGCGCGGCTTTCCCGTAAGGCCACACAGGACGCACGTCAACAACTGGAAAGCCGCCTCAAGACCCTTGAGGACAACTACCGTCTGTCGATGGTCAAACTTACCAGCGACGAACGTAATCGTTTGGTACAGTACGGACAGCGCATCCTATCGCCCGTTTTCAGCCAACTTCAGGCCCTTGCAGGGCGCTACAAGGACCAGAAGGGTCGCATTGAGAGCTACCTCACTCGAGCCAACGAACTTGCGGAAGCGATCCGCAAGGTGTAGGGTTTGGGGTTCAACCCATCCTATGAAATAGGGGCGCACCCATGTGGGGTCGCCCTTGTTGATCTGCCCCATTGTCCTCGCCTCCGCACCGATGGGAGAGAGGGGTGATTCGGGACTTTCAAAATCGTGAGGAATCATCCCGGTTTTGCCCCGTCCCGATCAGGCGTTTTTTGCCTTTTGATGGTATAATCTACGAACCTTTGTCCTAATTCTTAGCGGGGAGTCATTTTTGGTGTCAGACTTCCTTTCCCAGATAGATGATTCGCGTCTCAACCGCAGGACATTTCTGATTGGCCCGGCAGGCACGGGCAAAACAACTTATGCGACCCAGCATCTGCTGCGCCTTTTTGAAAGAGGCGTACCTACTGATCGGGTGTTGGTGCTGACGCCTCAGATCACCATCGCTCGCCCTTACCAAAACGCCGTTCATGGCTCTGCTTTTGGGGGAGGCACGGTGAGCATCCTTACCCTCTCTGGGTTGGCGCGGCGTCTGATCGAGGTTTTTTGGGGCTTGATCGCTGAGCCGATGGGGTTTGCCAACCCCGGTGCGGAGCCGATCTTTTTGAATGTTGAAACCGCCCAGTATTACATGGCGCAGGTGGCCCAACCGATTATTGATGAGGGGTATTTTGATGCGGTCAACGTGGCCGATGCGCGCATTGTTTCGCAGCTTTTGGACAACCTCAACCGGGCAGCCCTAACCCGTTTCCCTGTTGATCAGGTTGCGGAACGCTTGATCAATGCGTGGGGTGGGGAGCGCGACTCGCGCCGTCCAGAGGTGTACCGCAAAGCAGCAGAGATCGCGGAGGCTTTTCGGGCCCGCTGCAAGAGCCAAAATCTGCTTGACTTTTCGTTGATGCTCGAGTCCTTTAGGGCGCATCTTATGCCTGATCCGAGCGTTCAGAAGTTCATCCTCGATTACCTCGATTACTTGATCGCCGATAATGTTGAAGAGGACAACCCTATCGCCCATGACTTCATCGCATGGTTCACCCCGCGTGCTAAAGGCGCGCTGGTGATCTGTGATACAGATGGCGGGTACCGCAACTTTCTAGGGGCAGATCCTGACCATGCTCTTGACCTTGAAAACGTCTGTGATGAAACCGTCACCCTTACTGAATCGAAGGTGATGAGCATGCCCATATCCGCTTTAGCCGCCTCTTTTAATCGGGTTTTGGGCAGGACGTTTGAGGCACAGTCCGTGAGTGCCCCCTTGACGGAGGCAGTAACCCTGAAGACCGCCCGCTTTTATCCTCAGATGCTCGATTGGGCTATTGAAGAAGCGGTGAAACTGGTCGAGAGTGGGGTTTCCCCCCGTGAGATCGTGTTCCTTGCGCCTTTCCTCAACGATTCGATGCGCTTCACCCTCAGTTACAAACTTAAAGCGCTGGCTGCCCAAAAAGGGATCAGCCTAGAAACCCTCTCCCATCGTCCCTCGCGTGCACTGCGTGATGAACCCCCCACCCGGGCCATGATCACCTTTGCGGCTCTTGCCCATCCCGGTTGGAAAATCCGCCTGCCTATCGAAGATGTGGCCGACGCACTTTATCAGGGGATCGAAGGGATTGATCCAGTGCGTGCGCGCCTGCTTGCGGAGATCGTGTATCGTCGTCAGGGGGACAATCATATTCTTTCACCGTTTGCCAAAATCAATCCTGATATGCAGGAACGGATTACTTACCTTGCTGGGGAACGGTTTGATCAACTCCGCGAGTGGATCGAGAGTTATAAAGCGCAGGGCGAGTACGAGGGACTCATGCCTGTGGATTATTTTTGGCGGCGGCTTTTTGGGGAAGTCCTCTCGCAGCCCGGTTATGGCTTTCACGACAACCTTGAGGCTGGCCGGGTGATCGCCCAACTGATCGATTCGGCGCAGGGTTTCCGGAGGGTGCTGTACCCCGTTGGCAGTGATTGGGAAACAGCTGGGCGCGAGTACGTCTCGTTTGTGAATGCCCGTCTACTGCCAGCGCTCTCACCGCAGCGCTGGTTTGAGGAAGAGGCGGACGCGATCTTCCTCGCCCCTGCCTCGACCTTCCTTTTGCGCAACCGGGTGGTGGATTACCAGTTTTGGATTGATTGTGGCAGCAGCGGTTGGTCGGAGCGACTGGAACAACCGCTCACCCACCCCTATGTGCTGCGCCGCGATTACCCCACTGATCAAGTATGGTCAGATGAACTGGAGGAAGATACCCAGAAGGACGCGCTTTACCGGATCGTGATTGGTCTGACCCGGCGCTGCCGAAAGCAAATTTATCTTGCAGTGGCCGATCTGGGTGAGAGTGGTTATGAACAGCGGGGGATGCTGCTGCGCGTTTTACAACGTGCGGTTGGCGGTACGGACGAGACCAGTACATCGGAGAGTTCGGATCAGGTGGAGCCGTAAAGCATGGCAGCGGTTCAGTTTCGCAAACAACAAGCGGACATCATCAACTACAAAGGGGGTAAGGTTGGGGTTTCGGCCGTGCCGGGGAGCGGCAAGACCTTCACCCTCTCTCACCTTGCCGCAAAGCTGGTCACCCGGCTTTCCCGCCGGGGCGCATTGGACACCGAAGAAGTCCTGATCGTGACCTTTGCCAATGCTGCGGCTAACTCGATCAAGGCCAAGATCGCGGAAATTCTGGCCGCACAACCGGGAATGCTGCCTCATGTAGGCTACCGGGTGCGAACCCTGCACGGCTTATCGCACGACATTGTGCGTGAACGTCCGTCGTTGGTGGGGCTGGCGGAGGATTTTCAAATTGTTGATGAGCGGGTGAGCGCCAAAATCCTCGATGAAGTGGTGAGCACTTGGCTTCGGGTGCGGGGTGGGGATCTGCTACAGCGATACCTTCACCCCGAACAAGAGAGCAACCTGCCGCGCCTGCTTAACCATGAGGATAACTTTCCCGCACTTGCCTACAATATCGCCGATCAGTTTATCCGGCAGGCAAAAGATAGGGAACTTGCCCCCAATACCCTCCGAACCTTGATCGACTCGCGCCCCAAAGATGCGCCACTGCTGCCTTTAGCGTCCTTTGGGATGGAGATCTACGAGGCCTATCAGCGTGGGCTGCAAATGCGCGGTGCGGTGGACTTTAACGATCTGGTGCGGATGGCTTTGGCGGCGCTCAACAGCGATTCGCACTATCTGAAGCGGCTTCAAACCCGCTGGCGTTTCATCCTCGAAGATGAGGCGCAGGACTCCAGTCGGATGCAGGAGAAGCTGCTGCGCCTGCTGAGCAGCGATACCAACTGGGTGCGGGTGGGCGATCCCAATCAGGCGATCAACACCACCTTCACCACCGCCAACCCGATCTTCTTGCGTGAATTTTTGGAGGAGAGGGGGGTAAAGTCCTTTAAGCTCTCACAGGCCGGGCGTTCAGCACCCCCGATCATCGATCTAGCCAACCAATTGGTGCGCTGGACGGTCAATGAGCATCCTACCCCAGAACTGCGCACGGCATTCTTGGCGCAGGATATTCAGCCCGTAAAGGCAGATGATCCCCGCGCCAACCCCGTTGAAGGCAAGGCTTTTGTGAATTACCGTCCGGGCGAAAAGGTGACCCCAGAACGAGAGTTAGAGATGGTGGTTGCCTCGCTCGAAAAGTGGCTGCCCAACAACCCCGACAAAACGGTGGCAGTGTTGGTACCTGAAAATTCGCGGGGGTTCAAACTGGCGGAGCTGCTCCGTGAACGAGGACTACCGTTTGAGGAACTGCTGCGCAGCACCAGTGCAACCCGTGATGCTGCTGCCCGTCTGCGGCTGGCGTTGGAGATGATCGCCTCCCCCGCAACCCTCACCGGAGCAAGCAAACTGGGCACCCTCTATCGGGATTTTTGGTTCAAGCGCCATCTGGGCGCGGAAAGCGAACCGCCAGAGGAATTCCTTCAGTGGCGTGATGGGGTGGTGAAAGCCCTTAGCAACTGCCGTCGAATCGAAGGATTCCTCAATCCACCCATTGGGGTCTCGCCCCTTGCGGTGTTGGATTTGCCCACTGATCTGGAGGATCACTACCGGGCTGATCTCGAAGACTTCCGGGCGATGATGGCGCGTTGGCTGAGTGCAGTCAGTTTGCCCATTGATCAATTAAGCTTAACCATCGGCGCAGACTTGTACAGCGATCCGGTCGATATAGCCCTGTGTTACAAGATCGCCCAACTGCTGCGGGGTATGGCCGCCGCGGATCCCTCCGCTCGCCTGCCTCAGTTTGTAGAAGAACTGGACAAGATCAGCAAAAATCAGCGCAAGTTCCTCGGTTTTGATGATTCCGAGTTTGGTTATACCCCGCCAGCGGGTGTGATCACTGTGGCCACGATGCACGCCGCCAAAGGTTTGGAGTGGGATCGGGTGTACTTGCTCTCGGTGAACAACTACAGCTTCCCTTCGGCCCAGCCTTATGACAACTACATGTCGGAGCGCTATTATATTCGGGATGGGCTGAACCTCGAAGCCGAAACGCTGGCCCAATTGGAGACCCTTCTAAGCGCAGAATCCTATACCGAAGGAGAAGCCAGCGCCCAAGCCCGCTTAGATTACGCGGCCGAACGGTTGAGGCTGCTTTACGTGGGCATCACCCGCGCCAAGGAGGACCTCACCATCTTGTGGAATATGGGGCGTTTCTGGAAGACTGGTTCTGAACGAGAGCAGCAGCCTGCGCTGCCCATGGTTGTACTGTGGAACTACTTAGAGGGCGATAAATCCCGATGATCACCTTACCCCCCGCTTTTGCCTTCAGTCAATCCAGCCTTCAGGATTTTGTGGAGTGCCCCCGCCGCTTCCAACTTCGGCATGTGATGGATCAGGCGTGGCCCGCACCTGCGGCTGAGCCCCTTCAGAGCGCTGAAGAAGCGGCTGAGCAGGGACGACGCTTTCACCTGCTGATGGAACGTTACTGGAGTGGGGCCCCACTTCCCCCCATTGATCCGCTCTTGTCTCGCTGGTGGGAGACCTTTGAGCAGAGTCCACCACCGGCCCTACCGGAAGGCGTGCGTCGTCCTGAAGTGAGTCTCACCACCCGGCTCTTGGATCAGCGCTTTACGGCCACCTTTGACCTGCTCGCCTACGATCCCCAAGGGGAAGCTGCGATAGTGGATTGGAAAACCTCACGTGCGCGTCCACGCCACATCCTTGATCGCCGTTTGCAGACGGTGGTTTATCCCTTGATGCTGGTTGAGGCTTCACCGGGGCTGTTGGGGCGTCAATTGGAACCGGAGCAGGTGCGCCTGATCTACTGGTTTGCGGAGGGTGGCACGGTGGAGATTTTCCGCTATTCGCTGGCACGTTATGAGGATGACAAACGTTATCTGGCGTCCATCCTCCACCAATTGATGACCCTTGAAGTAGGCACCTTCCCCTTGACGGCCAATGAACGGTTGTGCGGGTTATGCCAGTACCGTTCGCTGTGTGGGCGGGGAATCAAAGCCGGGATTATCGGTGAGGATGAAGAAGCCTTCCCGGATGTAGAAGAACTGCGCGGGGTGCTCTCCCAAGCTGGTGAGGAGTATGTGCTGTAGGCGGTGACCCTCATCGCCTGCAAGGCACTGTAGGGATGACCCCACATAGTCGCCCGCCACGTGCAGACAAAACACCGGGCAGCCACACGGGTCTGCGCCTACAAGACGGATTCTGTAGGGGATAGCCGCAAACTGCCCCTTTCGATAAATAGGGGCAAATAAACTCAACTGCGTAGGTCCTGCCGAAGTCAGCTTTCACCGCCGCGATCAGCGATCAGGCGTTTTAGCCCGTCCTCATCGAGAATGGGAACGCCAAGCTGCTCCGCTTTGTCCCGTTTACTGCCCGGCGATTCCCCCGCAACTACATAGCTGGTCTTTTTGCTCACACTACCGCTGACCTTGCCCCCGTTCGCTTCAATCAGTGCACCGGTCTCATCACGAGTCAGGGTGGGAAGGGTTCCAGTGAGGACAAAGGTCATGCCTGCGAGGGCCTCTGAGCGGGTGATCTGGGTCTCAGTACTGACCATCTGCACCCCCGCTGCCGCTAACTTGGTGATCACGCTGCGACTGCGGGGCAGAGCGAACCAATCCACCACGGTAGCCGCAATTGAAGGGCCGATGCCGCCGATGGTCTGAAGTTGGTCGGCGGTGGCATTCATCAACAGTTCCAGCGACGGGAAATGTTTGATCAGCACTTTTGCCACCGTTGTACCCACATTAGGGATACCCAGCGCGACCAGCACTCGATCCAACGGGCGTTTTTTGGCAGCTTCGATGCTGTTCATCAGGTTCTGGATTTTGAGCTTGGCGTACCCCTCGAGATTTTCAAGGGACTCTGGCTTGAGGCTAAACACATCTGCCTCATCGCGGATCAAGCCCGCTTCAAGAAGCTGGCGCACCCCTTTCTCCCCCAACCCCTCAATATCCATCTGCCCCTTGCCCACAAAATACTCGATGCTTCGGGCAATGCGTTCGGGACACTCTGGATTGCCGCAATAATAAGCGACTTCGCCTTCTTCATGCAGTACGGGGGACTGGCAAAAGGGGCAGTGTGTGGGCGGGGTAATAGGCTGTTCCGTGCCAGTGCGGGCGTCGGGCAGCGGACCAATCACAAAGGGAATCACTTCTCCGGCCCGTTTGATCATCACTCGATCCCCAACGCGCACGTCCTTACGGGCAACATCATCAAAGTTGTTTAGAGTCGCCTGTTTGATGGTGGCCCCACTCACAAAAACTGGCTCTAGTTCGGCATTGGGGATCAACACCCCAGTGCGCCCTACACTGATACTGACCCCGGTCAGGCGGGTGGTGACTACTTCTGGGGGGAATTTGTAGGCGACTGCGCCCCGTGGGTTTTTGCCCACCACCCCAAGGGCATTATAAGTGGCAAAGTCATCGATCTTGATCACCAGTCCGTCAATCTCAAAGGGTAGGCTGTGACGGCGCGCCTCAAACGCCCGAATGTGGGCGATCACTGCTTCCAGATCGTCAAAGCGCTGAATGTCCTCGGAGACCAGAAACCCCATTTGGCGCAGAAAGGACAAACTCTGCCACTGGCTGTGAGGGGTGGAATCGTCGGGGGCGTCTACGATCTCAAAGGCATACAGGGTTAAGGGGCGGGAGGCGGTCACTCTGGGATCGAGTTGTTTGAGTGCGCCCGAAGCGGTATTGCGGGCGTTGATAAACCGGGTCTCACCCTCCGTCTGCATCTTCTGCTGAAAGGCCTTAAAGTCCTCTTTGAGCATAACCACCTCACCACGCACCACCAGCGGCGAAGGCGGGCGCGGCGCATCCGGGTGAACAGGGATGCGGGTGGGCACGGTGCGGATGGTGCGCACATTGGCGGTCACATCGTCTCCGGTATACCCATCACCGCGTGTTGCGCCCAGAGTCAAAATCCCATCGGTGTATGTCAAAACAACCGTTAAACCGTCAAATTTAGGTTCCACCACATAACCTAACCGGGCAGAGGTGTCCAGCACCTTATCGATTCGGGTGCGCCAAGCGCGAATATCGTCCTCGGTATAGGCTTTGCTCAGGGAAAGGGTGGGATTGGGGTGGGTGATCTTGGGCAGGCGTTCGTCCAGATCACTACCTACCCGCTGCGTGGGCGAATCTGGGGTGATGAGGGCGGGATAGGTCTTTTCAATCGCGTCCAACTCGTCAAAGAGGGCATCATATTCCGCATCCGAGATGGTGGGTGAGCCTAATACAAAGTAGCGGTGATTATGTTCATGAATCTGGGCGCGCAGACTGGCGGCACGCTGCGCCAGCGCCTCGAAGTTGGGGTCAGGGGGAGTTTGACTCATGAGGACTCCACTGAATGTGACACCATACCCTCTTAATTGTAGTCGATTCGGGAGAATGCGTTTGGGGTATGGTGTGCGTGGACAAAGGCGAATGTCAGCCTTCGTGATCGGAGAGGGGAACCACACCGTCCCACAAAAAATACGGTAAGGTTGGGCAAAAAATAGGCAGCCTCGTGTGGCTGCCCTTACTGACTGATCTTGTAGGGGGTGTACCCCATTTAATACCCGGTTTCAAAATCTGTTCTCTCCCCCTCAGCCCTTTGGAGAAGGGGATAGATTTGATTAGGCGAACTGAACCTCGGCCATTTCACGGGCGTCGGCGACCACACCCTTCACCGCGCTGGCGACGGCTGTATAGGGACTGGCAAGGAAAGTCCGTCCACCCTTGCCCTGACGTCCTTCAAAGTTGCGGTTGCTGGTGCTCACTGCATACTGACCCGGTTCCAACTGATCGCCGTTCATGGCAATGCACATGCTGCACCCGGCTTCACGCCACTCCGCACCTGCTTCCCGGAAAATCTCATGCAGTCCTTCGGACTCCGCCTGACGTTTCACCTGCTGGGAGCCGGGCACCACCAGCATCCGCACCCCCGGCGCGACTTTGCGTCCTTTGATCAGGGATGCGCCCAAACGCAAGTCGCTGATCCGAGAGTTGGTGCAGCTTCCCAAAAAGACCACGTCAATCTTATGGCCGAGGATTGGCTCGCCGGGCTGTAAATCCATATACTTCAGGGCTTTGATCAACCCATCACGCTGGCTCAGGTCGCTGATCTGGGCAGGGTCAGGGATGCGCCCACTGATGGGCATTCCCATGCCGGGGTTGGTGCCATAGGTGATCATCGGTTCCAGCACATTGGCATCAAGGACGATAGAGGCGTCATAACGGGCGCCTTCGTCAGTGGGCAGGGTGCGCCAATCGGACACAGCCTTCTCCCACGCTTCGCCTTGTGGCGCATAAGGTCGTCCCTTGATGTACTCAAAGGTAGTGTCATCGGGTGCGATCATGCCTGCCCGCGCCCCGCCCTCAATGCTCATGTTGCAGATGGTCATGCGGTT
>JACSRJ010000295.1 GCA_014879835.1 Anaerolinea sp. | reverse complement strand
CCTAGCCGCGAAGCGGCGGTCGGGAGAGGGGCTGGTGGTGAGGGATCTACTGTCATCGCTGCAGCAGGTATTGCCACATGATTGGACTTCTTCTCAGTCGCGTTTGAACTTGCTGTAGTCAGGGGCACGGTAGCGGCTGCGTCCGCCGCCATCAATGCTGATCAAGGCTTCGATCTTGTTGGGCAGCCCAAAGAGGTTGATGAATCCCTCGGCGTCCTTCTGATCATAGATGTCCATGTGCCCAAACGAAGCGTAATCTTCACGGTAGAGGCTGAAGGGGCTGCGCCGCCCGGTTACGATCACATTGCCTTTGTACAGGTCAAGGCGCACATCCCCGGTCATGGTGCGCTGAGTCACATTCACGAAGCCGTCCAGCGCTTCGCGCAGGGGGCTGTACCACTGCCCGTTATAAACCAATTCTGCGTACTTGATCGCAAGCTGCAACTTCATGTGCATGGTTGCTTTGTCAAGGCACACATTCTCCAGCGCCTGATGGGCCCGGTAGAGGATGGTGCCGCCGGGAGTCTCGTACACCCCCCGCGACTTCATGCCCACGAGTCGATTTTCAACCAGATCGATCCGCCCGATCCCGTGTTTCGCGCCCAATTCGTTGAGGGCATAAAACAGATCAAGGATATCCATCGGTGCGCCATCAAGAGCGACCGGATAACCTTCCTTAAAGCTGATCTCCACCGACTCAGTTTGATCTGGGGCTGCTTGTGGGCTTGTGGTCAGGGTGAACATCGATTCTTCAGGTTTGTTCCACGGGTTTTCCAGCGGACCCCCCTCATGGCTCATGTGGAACAGGTTACGATCCCGGCTGTAGATCGATTTGAGAGTGGCTGAGACCGGAATGCCGCGTTCTTCAGCGTATTCTACCGCGTCCTCACGGCTGCGGATGAACCAGCGATCATCACGCCATGGGGCGATGATCCCCAATTTGGGATTAAGGGCCATCACCGTCACTTCAAAACGCACCTGATCGTTGCCCTTACCTGTACAGCCGTGGGCCACTGCATCCGCGCCTTCTTCCTCCGCGATCTCTACGAGATGGCGGGCGATCAGGGGGCGGGCAAAGGATGTGCCCAAGAGGTATTCGCGCTCATAAATCGCACCGGCGCGCATGGTGGGCAGGACAAAGTCCGTGAGGAACTCCTTGCGCAGATCACGAATGATCAGTTTGCTGCCGCCGCTCTGTTTGGCCTTTGCTTCCAACCCGTCGAGTTCGTCACCTTGACCAAGATCAGCAGTGAAGCAGATCACCTCACAGTTGAAGGTCTCGCGCAGCCACGGCACGATAACGGAGGTGTCCAGCCCGCCGCTGTAGGACAGGACTACTTTTTTATACTGCTGCTGTTGATGAGCCATGATAAGATTATCCTTCCTGAGAGGGGGTGGAGGGCGCATTCAGCTTCTGGGCCAAAAATGCGCGAGCCTCCGCCTCCGTTTTGAAGACATGAATATTGCCATAACCAAGCAACCGTTTAAGTGCTTGGATCATTACTTCTGCAAAAGCGGATGCACCAAAGATAATCACATCACCACTTTTGGGGTGCTTCCAACCGGGTAAAGAACGGAGTCGGAAGATTCCTTCGGGAATGCGTCGCGCATGGGTCAGATCAACCAGTGAGTGAACCTTACCCGGCGACTCCTCATAAGCCCGGAGTACATCATCATACCCTACCGACATTTCATCAGCGCGCCACGGATCACTAAACACCATATAGACCACGCGCCCATTCTCGATAAACTCCCGTTTGACTGGCATTTGGCACTCCGGTAAACCCTGAACATTGACGATGGTTCCAGTGTGAAACCCCTTTAACCACTGGTCGTTTCACAGTTCAGTCAAGATCTGCCCTAGACGCTCCACGAACTGATCACAGTGCTGCTTCTCCGCAATCAGAGGGGGAATCACACGCAGTACAAACTGACCTGAACCGACCATCAGCAATCCATGATCATAACCCTTTTTGATCACATCCGCCGAGGGAATATCAAACTCAACGCCCATCATCAACCCTCGCCCTCGCACCTCAACGATATGAGGGCTGTTGATTTCCTCCAAGCGCTCCTTGAGATATTCGCCCGTTTCACGCACATGGGCCAGAAATTGGGGCTGGCTGATGCGATCAAACACATAATTGGCCACCGCCGTGATCAGTGGCCCGCCAGCGAAAGTGCTGCCGTGATCGCCCGGCTTCAGGACCGCCGCAACCCGCTCAGTGGCAAGGATCGCCCCGATGGGCAGTCCCCCTGCGAGAGGCTTTGCCAGCGTCATCATATCTGGATTGACTCCACTGGCGGTATAGGCCCAAAGATCCCCAGTACGCCCCAGCCCACACTGCACCTCGTCATATACCAGTAGTGCCCCAACCGCATCACAGCGGGCACGCAGTGCCTTAAGAAACTCCGTGTTTGCAGGATGGATGCCACCCTCCCCCTGAATCGGCTCAATGAACACGGCGCAAGTATCCTCGGTGATCGCTGTTTCCAATGCCGCAATATCATTAAAGGGCGCAACGGTTACATCGGGCATGAGAGGCTTAAAGGCGTCCTGATACTGGGGTTTGGGGGTTAGCGCTAATGATCCCATCGTGCGCCCGTGGAAGGCATGTTCAAAACACACGATTCCGGTCTTGTGGTCACTCCCGGCAGCGCGGGCGAACTTGCGCGCAAACTTGATCGCGCCTTCGTTGGCCTCCGTACCGGAATTAGTAAAAAAGACCCGATCCGCGAAGCTGTTTTTGACCAACTTTTGGGCAAGCTGTGCCTGCGGAATGGTGTAGTATAGATTGCTGGTGTGAACCAGTTTATTCGCCTGCTCAGCCAGTACTGCGGCCATGCCCGAATCGGCGTGACCAAGGGCGTTCACTGCGATCCCCGCCATGAAGTCGAGATAAGCTTTACCTTCAGTATCAAAAGCGGTCATACCCTGTCCATGCGAAAGCACAAAAGGCGCACGGGCGTAGGTCTGAATCAGATGCCCGTTTTCGAGTGCAATCACCTGAGCAGCGGTCAGATCATCGTGTGTGGTGAACATCTTTGTTTCTTCTCCTCCTGCTGAGTCTTACTGTGAATCCGCAAGGACGACTGTGCCCGTCCCCTGAATTAGCCCGTTGAGATCGGTGATAACAGTCTGCCTAACACCTTCTGCAAGAGCCTCTAAGGCTGCCTTGACCTTCACCGCCATCCCCCCTGTGATCACCTTCTGTTCGATCAAGAGGCTAATTTGGGCCGCGCTGATCTGGGTGATGGGTGTATCCTCATGCAGAACACCGGGCACATTGGTCAAGAAAATCACCTTTTCTGCTTGCAGGGCAGCGCCCACTGCACCCGCCGCCATATCCGCGTTGCAGTTGTAGAATCCGCCATCATGGCCCAGCATCAGAGGTGCGATCACGGGGACAACACCGGCGGCCAAGGTTTCCTGAATGACCTCAACCCGCACCTGCGTGATCTTGCCTACACTGCCTAAATCGCCAGCAGGATGAGTCATCTTCTCGCCCCGCAGCACGCCCCGATCTGCGCCATTCAAACCTTGGGCATCTACCCCGGCGGTGATCAGGGCTGCCACCAGCATTGGGTTGACCGCACCAATGAGGGTCATCATAACCACTGAGAGGGTCGCTGAGTCCGTTACCCGCAGCCCCCCCACATAGTGCGCCTCGATTCCCAGTTTTTCTTGCAGCGCCTTGATGCTTGCGCCGCCACCGTGAACGATCACTGGGGGGGTGGTCATGTCCTTTACAGCCGCGGCCATGCCAGATACAAAAGCGGGATCATCCAGTTGATTACCGCCGATTTTGAGGACGAGGGTCATACCAGACCTACCGTTTCAGGCACACCCATCATCAGGTTGAAGTTCTGCACCGCTTGGCTGGCCGCGCCCTTGCGCAGATTGTCGATGGCGCAGGTGATCACAAGGGTATCGCCCACCAGCGGGCCAATGCCTACCACTGCGTTGTTTTTGTGGGCCGCATGTTTGATCTGTGCGGCCTTACCCTCCGGCAGGACGTCGATCAGGGGTTCATGCTCGTAATCCGCAAGGAAAGCCGCCCGGATGCGCGCCATGTTCCAGCCGGGCTTCAGGCGGGCGTAAACAGTTGCGAGCAACCCCACATCAACGGGCACCACATGGGGTACAAAGACCAACGGCCCACAGTCCGGTTGCAGCTTGTGCAATTCTTGCTCAATTTCGGGCACATGCCGATGAACGCGCCCCGCATTGTAGGGACGCACGTCCCCATAAACCTCCACAAACATCGAGTCCAGTTTGGGTGAACGGCCCGCCCCGGAAATGCCGGTCTTAGTATCAGCAATGATGGGATCAGGGCTGAGGGCCTTCAATCGCGCTAGAGGAGCAAGCGCCAGCAGCACGGAGGTTACATGGCAGCCGGGGTTGGCTACATAGGCCGCGCCCATAATCGCCTGCCTGTTGAGTTCAGGCAATCCATATGGGGCAGGCAGCAGATGGGGTGCGGGATGTTCGTGTTTGTAGGTCTGTTGGTACAGTTCAGGGGTATCAAGGCGCAGATCGGCACTGAGATCGATCACCTTGACACCCTTGGCAGCCGCCTCCGCCGCGACTTTGCCCGCAACCCCGTGAGGTAGGCATAAAAAGACGGCTCGCACCGTATCAAGTGGGGCATCAGCCAGCGGCATCAGTTCCATCCCATCGAGGGTCTCGCGGGAGCTTTCAGACGTAGCAAAAGCCACCTGCACCTGTGGGTGTGTCCCTAAAAGGCGCAGCAAGGTTTGCCCGGTATAACCCGATGCGCCGTACACCCCGACAGCGTGGATGGTGGTCGTCCGACGCCCCTCGTGCGATAGGTTGGATGTTTTGGATGGTGTGTTTGGGGTCAATGATCGTTTCTCCTCATCACTAGAATCCCACGCCCATTTTAGGATCAGGCGTGGGCAGAACTTCAGTTGAGACACAAAAAAGCCCCCCAGACGGTGTGCATCTGGAGGGCTGGTTTTTTCGCTGCGTTGGCTGCCTTAAGCCACGACGAAACACCATCCAGACGTATGGCTGGTGGTACGGCGGCTGCGGCGGCGCAGATAAGCGCTCTGGGTTAAGGACTCTTGAATCATCATAGTCAGAAATTTATACTGCCTCAGGCAGGGGGTCAATTGTGCAAAGTGACGAATCTATGTTCGCCTCCGTCTCCCTAAACTGCCGATCAGGTCGCGCTGTTGTCAACCGTCACTTCTACCTTGGCTTCAACTGGCACAGCGGTTTTGGGCGCTTCCACAGGTTTGGCAGGGGCAGCGGGCTGTACCCCGGGATCGACACTCGCAGCGGGGGTGATCCCGGCGGCAGTCTGGCGGGCTACCTCTCGATCCTGCATGATCTTATTGATGCCGTTGCGCACCACATTCATCGTCTTGAGCAAATGGGCCTCAAATTCACGGAGGACATCAAGAACGTAATTATCAGCGTCGTTGCGGATCTGTTCCGCTTCCTGCCGGGCCTGCTCAATAATATTGGCGGCCCGATTCTGGGCTGCTTGAGTGATCGCGTCACGCTGGATCAGGGTGTCGCTCTTTTCCTTTGCCAGTTCGACCACCCGTGCCGCTTCTTCATTGGCCTGTGCCAGCAGGCGATCCCGCTGATTAAGGACGCGGCTTGCTTTGTCGATTTCTTCAGGGACGGAGATGCGCATCTGGTCAATGATCTCTAGAGCGCGCTCCTCATCAATGACCGTGAATTTGGTCAGCCAGATATGGCGGCCCTCATCGATCAAGTCCTCTAAACGATCTACCAGATGTTGAATATCCATGACTTCCCCCGTTTTATCCCTGATTTACTTTGTGAATGGCGCTCAATCACCAAGGCTGATCACGTAGTCGCGTTCCTCACCACTCTGTTTGTGTTCGTGAAACTTGGCCGCGAGCGCCTCAACCACAAAGGGCGGGCACATACTGGAGACATCCCCACCCAGAGAGGCGATCTCTCGTACCGTACTGGAACTGATGTGGAGGTGACGCTCATCGGCGATAAAGGTCACCACTTCGATCTCTGGGGCAAGGCGGCGGTTTGCCAATGCCATCCGAAATTCCAGCTCAAAATCAGAAAAGACCCGCAATCCTCGAATGATCGCAAAAGCCTCTATCTTTTTTGCATAGTCTACTGTTAAACCGCCGTAGGATGCAACCTTTACGTTGGGCAAGTCCTTCAGGGCCATTTCAAGCATCAAGACGCGCTCCTTGAAATCAAAGAGCAGCTTTTTGGCGGGGCGATCATACACCGCCACATACACTTCATCAAAAGCCCGCGCCGCACGTGTCACAATATCAATGTGCCCGTAGTGAGCAGGATCAAAAGAACCGGGATACACAGCGCGACGAAATGGCATAAATAACTTCCCTTGCAGTTATAGTCTCAATCTTGTCACTAGCTTACATCACCGCCACTGGTTACGCCAAAAATCCGTTCGATCTGGGTTCGCAGCAGATCATGTTCAGGCAGGCTCAGATCGGGGTCCTCGGCATATAAGGTACGCGCTTCTAACTGGGCCAGTTCAACCAGCGCGGGGTTCATATACTCGCCCATTTTGAGACCTTCACCGCTTTGGCGGGTGCCAAAAAGCTCACCCGCACCGCGCTGTTCGAGGTCTTTTTGGGCCAGTACAAAGCCATCGTTGGTTTCTTCCATGACTTCAAGGCGCTCTGTGCCACCTTCACCGTCAGGGAGCAGGATACAAAAGCCGGGATGCTGCCCGCGCCCCACCCGTCCTCGTAGTTGATGCAGTTGGGCCAGCCCAAAGCGGTTCGCACCCTCGATCAGAATCACACTGGCGTTGGGCACATCGATTCCCACTTCAACCACCGTTGTTGAGATCAAAACGTCGATCTCACCCCGGCTGAAAGCGTTCATAATCCCATCCTTTTGGGAAGGGGACATACGTCCGTGCAGCAGCCCCAAGCGTCGATCTGGAAATACCTCTTTTTGGAGACGCTCATACTCGCTTACCGCCGCCCGTGACTCTTTGTTCTCATCAGACTCGATCAAGGGATAAACGATGAACGCCTGCCGCCCTTTTTCCAGATGCCCCCGAATGAACCGGTACGAAATTTCACGCTCACCGGAGGTGAGCAGGCGAGTCTGGATGGGCGTGCGTCCGGGGGGCATTTCATCCAGCACCGTGTAATCCAAGTCGGCATGAACGGTCAGGGCGAGGGTGCGGGGAATAGGGGTGGCAGTCATAACCAGCAGGTGCGGGTTGGTGCCCTTCCCCCGAAGGGCACCACGCTGTTCGACCCCAAAGCGATGCTGTTCATCGATCACCGCCAGCCCTAGGCGCTCGAACTCCACCCCTTCTTGAATCAGCGCGTGGGTGCCAATGAGGATATGGATACGCCCTTCGCGCAGTGCCGCCAACAGTTCAGCCCGTTCTGCGGCGGGGGTTGCCCCAGTGAGCAGGGCGACTTTGACCAACGGTTCCCCGCTTTGGGGGTTTTCAGACTCTTCTGGTACGAGGCTGCGGGTCATGGCCTGAATCAGCCGGCTGATCCCTCGATAATGCTGCTCTGCAAGGATGCTGGTCGGGGCCATGATCGCGCCCTGTGCACCGCTCATCACAGCGATCAAAAGGGCTGCCGCGGCCACTGCGGTTTTACCCGCGCCTACATCCCCCTGAAGCAGGCGATTCATGGGTAGGGTTCGGGCTAAATCCTCCCGGATGATCTCGATTGCTCGCCGCTGCGCCCCCGTCAGTTGGAAGGGCAGCGCCGCAAGGGCCCCTTCAAGCCATTGATCCTGAACTTCAAGGGCGAGACCGGGCTGGGACTGCCATACTCGGCGGTTGCGCAGCATCCCCAATTGAAGCAGGATCAGTTCATCAAAGGCGATCCGCTGGCGGGCGTGGCGGCGCGCTTCCTCCGAATCGGGGAAGTGAAGCTGGCGCAAAGACCAGCCCAGATCAGCCATTTCGAGCCGATCAAGCACGCTCTGAGGCAGATAGTCAGGCATATCATCCGCGAACATCCCGACCACTTTAGCGCTTAGTCGGCGCATCGCATGAGCCGACAGCCCCTTTGTGAGGGGATAGACCGGGATCATTTTGCGGGTATGCAGGGCTTCCTGCTCAATTGGCTCCCATTCAGGGTTATCGAGGGTGATTCGCCCTTGATAAATGCCCGTCTTACCGCTGAACACCACCTGTTCCCCTCGCGGAAATTTGCTGATCAGGTAGGGCTGCCCAAAAAATGAGGCGGTGAGCGTCCCTGTTCCATCATCCAAAATCACATTAAGGACATCCACCCCACGCCGTCCTTTGATGATGACAGCATTCCGAACAGTGCCCGCAACCGTGGTCAACTGCCCCGGTTCCAAACGACGGATAGGCGTCATCCGGGTATAGTCGAGGTAGCGCCGGGGAAACAAGTAGAGCCAATCCCGCACCGTATGAAGGTCTAGTGCGGCCAGTTTCTCCCCGATTTTGGGCCCAATCCCTTTGAGGGTGGTGATGGGTGCATCAAGCCGCCGAAAGTAGGCCGCTTCACGGGACTGATCACGCGGGGCGCGGGCTTTGCGCGGAGGACGAAAGACCCGTGCCGGATCGGGCGTTTGGGGTATGTTGATCACTGAACCAGTGAAGGGCGCATAGGGATCATCGGTGGGACGAATTTCGCCGCCTTTGGAGAACAGATCATCCCCGGCATCCTCCGGTTCTTGCGGAGGGGCAGGGCGCCCCCGCTGCCCACCCCGATCAGGGTAAGTTTCTCGCTCAGTTTCTTTTTTGCTGCCTTTATTCCCCTCTGGTGGTGGTTGAGACTCACGCGGGCGGCGCTCTAAACGCTTCTCACGGAACGGATTTCGCCCCTGCGGCGGATCGCGCCGAGGCTGAGGGGGATCGATTACCTCAGGGGAGGCATCAGGGGTAGGTATGGACTCAGGCACAGGTTCAGCTACAGACTCAGTCACAGGCGGCGTAGGGGGCACGGGTAAGTTCCCGCTGCTCGGAGCAACACGCCCGGTGATGCGCCCGATCATGTACTTGATCGCCTGATCCCGGCTGTCCGTTCCCGAAAGATCGGTGTAATTAGAGAGCAGCCCGGCCAACTCATCAACGAGTGCGTGGTGTTCGGGTTTACGGGCCTGCGCATGGGCATCCTTGACCCAGTTTTGGGCAAAGGCTCGCAGCCCGCCGATCACTGCTTTGTCGGCGCAGCCTAAATCACGTTCCAGTTTGAGGATTTTAACGAGGGTTTCTAGTGCAGATGGCATCTCAGTTGCTCTGTCTTAAAACGCTTTGCGGACAATGCTTACGCCCAAGGAACCGGGTCCAAACTGCGTCCCAGTTGCTGTGCCCACATTGATAATGGGAGTATCCTCTGGGGCAATAAAGGATAAGGCATCCCGCAGCATTTCCGCGCCTTGAAGATCATTAGTGTGCATCAGGGCCAGATGCTGCAAGGGTGCGGATTTCTGCACCATCTCTATCAAGGCTGCTTTGGCCTTGTTCATGGTGCGTACCCGCTGGATCGTGCGCACCTCACCTTCTTTAAGGCTGATGATGGGCTTCACCTGAAGTAAGGTTCCAATGCCTGCCATAAGTGCATTTACCCGCCCGCCTCGGCGCAAAAATTCAAGATCATTAGGGGCAGCCCAAACATCACTGCGCTGGCGCACATCATGAGCAGCCGCAATCGCATCGGCCATGGTGCCCCCTTCGTGAAGGCGCTTTGCGGCGGCTAAAGCCTGCCAACCCAAACCCATACTCAGATACCCCGAATCGATGACTGTGATTCGATCCCCACCAATCTCCTTTGCGGCCAGATTAAAGACGTTGTTGATGCCGCTAAAGGACGACGAAATCGTGAGGGCCAGCACCTGTTCAACGCCTTCGAGGGCCGTCCTCAGAATCTCCAGAGTCACACCTAACGAAGGTGCGGCAGTGGTTGGATGCACCCGTGTCTCCGCCAAACGACGGTAAAATTCGGCATGAGTGAGGGCGACACCGTCATCCGGGAAACTCTCCGTGCCAAAGTTCACGTAAGCCGGGATCACCCGAATGTCATAGTGGGCAAGCCATTCAGAGGGAAGGTCTGCGGTGCTGTCCACAACAACACGCGTGTGTGGGGGCATGGGCAACCTGCTTTCAGGAATTAGGGTTCGTCGTCTAAATCGGCAAGATCGGTCAGATCGGCAGTGTCCTCATCGCTGCCCCGACGAAATTCGCGTTCGTAAATCATGATCCCTAACGCATCGGGGCCGATGAAACAACCCAACGACGGTTGGTAAGTCAGGACAGGAAAATCATCCCGCTGAGTCTCATCACTCATCCGTTCCAGAAGTTGACGGGTTTGTTCTGAAGGGGTGGTGCCGCTGTGCAAAACTGCGATCTGCTCTACAGCTGCAAACTCGGTAGCAAACTCCACCAATCGATCCACGGCCTGAAGGCGGCTGCGCGCTTTCTCCATGGCCAAAAGCTCACCATCTTCAATGGTCAAAAACGGTTTGATCCCTAACATCTCGCCCAGCACTACCTGAGACTGCATCATTAGGTTGGCACGGGTGAGGTACCCCAGACGCTCCACACAAAAAACGGAGTAGATGTGAGGCACTAACTTGCGAATCTCACGCATGATGTCATCCAGTGACACCTGTTGTTCGGCGAGACGTGCCGCTGCTTCCACCAGAAGCCCCTGCCCCACCGCGATACTCTGGGAATCCAAGACCGCAATATCACAACGTCCGAGTAGGGTCTCTGCGGCCTTTTTGGCGTTTTCCCATGTGGGATGAAAGGCTCTCGAAAGGTGAATCGAAAGTATCTGGTTGGTCTCCCGGTGAAGGCCCGCATATACCTGTGCGAGGGACTCTGCACTGGGTGGCAAAAGCTGGGGCAGTTCCGGAGAGAGGAGTGCCTTACGATTGAACTGCTCTGTAGAGAGGTCCACCCCCTCATAATAATCGTGACCGTTGATGCGGATACCCAGCGGCACAACAGTGATGTGGTAACGCTTAACCGTATCTGGGTGGATAAACTGCGCTGCGCTGTCTGTGACAATACGTATTGGGGTGGTCAAGATTCAATGATCTTATCGTCGATCAACTGCTGCTGAACTTGCTGTCCACGAGGGTCAAAACAGAAATATGGCGCATGAAGCTGAAACTCCATGTCCATCATGGCGCGTCCGGCACGGTTTTTCTCGACCGTGAATACCACCCAGTCGCGGAACTGTTTTGCCTGATAGGGATTAAAAGCGACATGATCTTTGGCCAGAATGTGATACTTGTTGTTCATGATGACTGCAATATCGCATTCGTAGTCAAGCGCAGAACTGCCCCTCAGATGAAACAAGTGGAGCCGTTTAGCGCGCAGTCCATCACGATCCGAGGCCACAATAGACAGCACCGGAACCCCAAGCGAAAGGGCAATATCCTTCAACCCCTCCACGATGATGGTCACCTTGTCGTTCTCATCTGCGGCGCGTTCGGGGTGAATGGCGATCTTTTGAAGATAATCCACAAACACGGTCACATTGCCCCCGGTAGCCTCAGAGAGGCGTCCGGTCATCTCGCGGATGGCGTTAAGGGTTGTCACAGCGGGACTGGCCTTGACCATGATGAAACGGTCGGCATATTTGGACATGCGGGCCAGCGCCATGGAGGTACGGGGATTCTCACGCAGGATCATCTGAAGAGATTCGGAGCGCGAATCCCGCCCCAAAATCTCTCGTGCCCGCTGCGAGATGATGGTATCAAAAAGGTCTTTGAGCTTCAGCCCACTGCGCACGTCCACTTCGGGGGGGTTAATGCTCTCCAGACACAGGAGTCGACTCATCAAGTGCGTTTCGGTATGTTCGTAGGAGAGGTAAAAGACATACTGATCAGGACGCATGGCAATATTGCGGGCCATCTGCATGGCTGCAATGGTTTTGCCGATGCCCTGAGCACCCCCAAGCAAGACCAGCTCAGTCTTGCGCAGCCCTCCGCCAATCAAGCCATCAAGGGGATCAAAACCCGTTGGCTGCGGCACCAACTCGGAAAGGTCACCGCGCACCACCTGTTCATTGGCGTCGTTCAAGACTTGCGCCAAGGTGCGGGGCATATGTTGGATGGCATTTTTGCTGGGAGGCCGTCGCTGAGGGCGAACCGTCGGATTATTTGCCGATGGCGGTGGTGGCGGTGGTGTGTTGATCGAACGCGGAACACGGACAGAACTGCCACCCGGCGGGGTTGATTCAGAGATGGGAGAGTCACCCGCGTTGTCGTCTGGGAACCGTCTGGTCGCCATGCGTGGCAAATCCGTTCACAATCGCTACTTTCAATGCACTGATTCTATATCGTAATCAGTCGTACTGCAAGCGCCCTAGTGTGAATGTCGTTTGTTTTTTTTAGCCGATGATTAATTGATTCAGGAATCCGCCTACCAACCGCGTCATGGTTTCCACCTCTACAAGGAAGGAATCATGGCCAAAGGTGGCTTCTACGTGATGGTATTCAACTTCACGTCCCGGCAGCGCTTCTACCAACTCGCGGGCTTGTGCGGCGGTATAGAGCCAGTCGCTGCTGAAGCTCAGGATCAAAAAACGCGCCCTCACCCCCGCCAAAGCTGCCTGAAGGGAGGGAAAGCCTTCGCCAATATCAAAATAGTCTAGTGCTTTGGTGATGTACAGGTAGCTGTTGGGGTCAAAGCGCCGCACGAACTTCTCTCCTTGATGTTTGAGGTATCCCTCCACCGCATACTCCGTGTTGAAGGTATAACGTCGCTGATCTTTTTCCTGAAGCTGGCGGCTGAACTTGTTCTCCAAAGAAAACTCGCTCATATAGGTGATATGCCCGATCATCCGTGCTACGGACAACCCTGCATGGGGTGGGGTGCGTCCATAATAATCCCCCTGATTCCAGTGAGGATCAGCGTAGATCGCTTGACGTCCGATCTCGTTAAAAGCGATATTTTGGGCCGATGAGCGCGGGGTGGAGGCGATAAATAACACCGCGCCCACCTGCTCCGGGGTATCCACCGCCCACTGAAGGGCCTGCATCCCGCCCATGCTGCCCCCCGCTACTGCAAAGAGACGTTCAATACCCAGATGATCGATCAAAAAGCGCTGCGCTTTGACCATATCCGCAACGGTGATGATGGGAAAGCGCAGCGCGTAGGGTTTACCGTCCGGCGCTGGCGAAGCGGGACCAGTACTGCCCTGACAGCCCCCAATAACGTTGGCACAGATCACGTAAAAGCGGTTGGTATCAAACATCTTGCCCGGCCCGACGGCCTCGTCCCACCAGCCCGGTGCTTCATGGGGATCGTTGGTGTAGTAACCAGCCACATGCGAATCCCCAGAGAGGGCATGGCAGATCAAAATGGCGTTGGAACGATCCTGATTGAGGCTGCCGTAAGTCTCATAAGCGAGGGTGAAGGCAGGCAGGACACCCCCGGCGCGAAGGTGCAAGGGGAAGGCAAAATGTGCGTACTGCCGCTGCACAATACCCACCGAATGAGCCGAATCAGGGCGCACCACATGCAGGGCTGGGCGCTGATATGAGGTAGCATGAGCGGAGCTTTCTTCAGCAGTCATGTAAGATTCTCCTGAGTTGGGTTTGCCCCACCGGGCATCCCCTCAGCCGCAAGGAGGGGATGCTCAGTGAGGTCAAATGGAGGCAGATGAAGGTTTATGCCCGTTCTATGCCCGTTCGGGTTGAAGGCTGTGCTGCGCAACTTTCAGGGCCTGATCCAAATCCCACACGATGTCGTTGATGTCCTCAATACCTACGGCAAGACGCACATAGTCTTCAGTGACCCCGGTCTGACGCTGTTCTTCAGCCGAAAGCTGTGAGTGGGTGGTGCTGGCAGGGTGGATCGCTAGTGAGCGGGCATCACCCACATTGGCG
>JACSRJ010000178.1 GCA_014879835.1 Anaerolinea sp. | reverse complement strand
TTCTGCCCCGGCACCTCGCTTGTAGGCGCGGTCACAGGCAAGATCGACGCGATCTTCTTCTCCCTCGGCGCGTGTTTTGGAATCTTCGTTTTTGGCGAGAGTGTAGGCGGCTTTGAGCAGTTCTTCAACTCAACCTACATGGGGCGCTACACCCTGATGGATATGTTTGACACCAGCGCCGGGGTGATCGTGATCAGTGTGGTGCTGATGGCGATCATCGCGTTCCTTTTTGCAGAGCAAGCAGAGCGCATCTTTGGTAAGCGCGATCTGAAGCGTGAACCCAAATGGCGTTATGGGGTTGCAGGTGGTGGGGTTGTGCTCGCGGCTGCGGTGGCCTTTATCGGGCAGCCAACCACTGCCGATAAATGGGCACGTCTAGAGCCGGACAAAGCCAAACTGCTGATCGAACGTGCCATTTTGATTGATCCTGCTGAACTGCTGAGTCTGACTCAAAACCGACAGGTAAAGTTGGTGATGTTGGATGTACGTTCAGAGGCAGAATATAACCTATTCCACATCCGCGACGCCCAAAGTTTGCCACTGGAACGGGTGATGGAACAGATCGAGACACTCCAGCAGAATCCAAGCAATACAGTTGTGGTGGTCATGAGTAACGACGAAACCAGAGCGGTTGAGGCGTGGAAGCTGCTGGTGGCGGAATCCGTCGCCAATGCTTACATTCTGGGCGGTGGGATCAACAACTGGATCAGCACTTATGCTGATGCGGAGTTTCTCAGCAAGTATCCCCCAGTTAATGGGGGCAACGACATACTCAAATACGACTTCCGGGAGGCGCTAGGAGCACGTTACACCGCTGCTGCGCCCAACCCCGATCATTTTGTGATCCCCTTTGAGGAAAAGGTCAAACTCTCGCTCAAACGGGGCGCAAAGGGCGGCTGTGGTTGATTGCCTTCTCCCAATCCCCTTCACCCCGCATCATGCAGGACTGAGGGGCAACACCTGTTGGGTGCGTAAGCAGCAGCATGGTGACCATACCCCTACAGTAAAATCGCTCTTGTCGGGGAAGGTTGAGGGGGACGCCCCCTCAAAAGGTCGATTCCCCCCTTCTCCAATCTGGAGAAGGGGGGTAAGAGGGGATGAGGTCGAAGCGTGCAGGGCTACTTTTCAAACGGCCTCTGAGGGTAAACTTACTATCGTCCCCTCAGCCTCTTGCAGGACTGAGGGGAGGTTGGTTCGCTGAGGATTATTCGTTTCGGATAATATCCTCATACAGAGTGCGGGTCTCTGGCTCCATGATTTCACCGTTCGCCTTCAACTCGTCGCGCAGGCGCTGGTAATGCCCGGCAGCCTCGCTCCGACGGCCTAGTGCCCCAAACAACTGCATGATCCGACGATGGATATCTTGACGGCTACTGTCCTGTTCGACTGCACGCTGAAGCAAGTTGAGAGCCGTTTCGGCACGCCCATCAGCAATCCGCAGATCAGCAATACTGCTCAAGGCTTCGATATACCCCGTCATGTACTCGTTCCGACGACGGGTGATCCATCCCTCACTATGACCCTGAAGGAAAGGATACTGATGCAGATCAACAGCTCGCTGCCATGCGGAGAGCTGTTCGGCGGGGGTAGTGGCAGTGCGCCCATCCACCAGTGCACCCACAAAATCAACCACATCGTAGTGGATTTGAAGGGCCGGATTGACCCGATAGAAACTGCTCTCGTGAACAAGCACATCCATCCCTAACACGTCAAGCGCTTTGTGCAGACGGCGTTTGGTCACGTGAAATACATTGACGGCCTGATCACTGTGTAGTTCGGGCCAAAAGGCTTGGCAAATCTCGGATCGCGTTACGTAGGGGCGTTCGAGCGCAAAGAAGAAAAGCAGCCGTGGCAGATGCCCCTCCCATGCTTCGATCAACTCGTTATCCAGAAGTACATGCCCCGGCCCTAAGGCGGAGATCACCATCCGTGCTGATTCTGGCGATTGATTCGCATAGAAGTCAGTGCGGATCAGGTCTTTGTCGCGCAGCATCACCGCCTGACGTTGAGCAATCAGGGACATCCATGGCAGGCGGGGCAGTCCCCGTCCACTGAGCACCAGTTTGCACTGTGAGGGCAGTACCGTGATCAACTGCTCCAAAAAGCTTTGCAGATCATCGGCAATATCTGCCCGATCAAACTCATCCAACAGAAGCACAAAGGGGGCGCTGCTGAGGTTATCCAAATCATCGGCAAAGGCACTAACCATGCGCTCTTGATTGGTGGGTGTATCCATGCTCACCTGATTCACACGGGTGCCAAAGGTGGGCACTTGTTCAGAGATGTCATGGGTAAAGCCCGCAATAAAAGAGCGCATATCCACGTCATCCGCGCCCATCGCGTAATAAAAGACGCGCAGATTAGGGTCGGCCAACATTTGGCTCAGAAGTGCGGTACGGTAGCGGCTTTGGGCATGGATCAGGGTCACTTTTGCGCCCGATGCATGTTCCCGAAACGAGTCATATATTTCTGAGAGCAGATTATTGAGGCTCATCGCGATTGTCCTTGGTCTTTCTCGTTTGTATGAAAGGCAGTCACTTGTCTTTAACTTTCCTACATTAAGTATATAACAACTGACTTTTACAGAGCAAATTAAGTATTCTCCGGATGGTCTTACCGAAATGTCACTGAATCTTGGAGCGGCTTGGGAAAACGTCTTCAAGCCAGTGTGAATCGTGCGATCTTCTTTGACTTCGCTTTAGGACTCTAATCCCAAGGCGTGCAGGACTCGCAGCCGGAAATGGGCAAACTGGAACAGTTCCGCACAGCGGATGCGCCCGGCTGCCCCTAACTGCGCTGCCCAATGGGGATCCTTCAGCAAGCGAAGGATCGCCTGAGCAATAAGATTCGGCTGTGGGGGGGTGATTAACCCAGTTTGTTCGTGGATCACCACCTCACGTGCAGCGTCAGCGTTAGAGGCAATACAGGGCAGTCCGGCGCGCATGGCTTCAAGGTAAACCAGTCCAAAACCTTCGCGGGTACTCGGCAGGACAAACAAACAGGCCCGCCGCCACAACTGCTCAAGTTCCGAATCGTTGAGCCGTCCCCAAAAGCGTATCCGATCCCGGACTGGGGGAGGCAGTGCGGCTGCTTGTACTCTCAAGTCTGATTCAGCATCACCGCCACCCACGATCCACAGTTCGGCGTTTGGTATCTGGGTGCTCACCTGTTCCCATGCCGCAATCACCTCGCGGTGACCTTTGGTAAACCGCTGCCAGCGGGACATGGTGCCCACCATTAGTGCAGCGGGGTGGCGCTCTGAGAGCACGGTTTCACGAACGAACCCCGGATCAGAGTCCTCGCGTTGGTACATAGGTGGTTCGAGACATAGGGGCACAATTTGGGCTTCGGGAATGCGCGGATCAAGGCTTTTTGCAGTTTGGGCAGTGTGGGCTGAGACGGTGATAAAACGATCTGCCCGCCTTAATGCCAGCCGACGCAGCCCCACAAGTGGCTCAAACAGCTCTGCCCCATGCCCAATCAGGGTATAGGGAGGGTGAAAGGGGGCAAGCCCCAGCACTGCCTGATAGAGGTGCAGGTATAGGACTTGATCTATTTTGAACTGTTCCCGCCACACCGCCGCACTAAGCTGAAACCGTGAACCACCAAAACATTTGATCCTCAGGGTTACTTTCGGTGGGGCATAGAGGCGCAGCATCCGTTCAAGGTGGGGGGCAGCATCAGGAGCATCCGTCAAAGAGAACACCGACAGGGTCTTAAGGGCTGGGGCGGAGGCAAGCGCCCGACAGAAACTACGTCCGGCGCGCTGCACGCCACCGGGGATTACCTCCCCGGCAGAGTTGATTCCCAATTCCGGGGCGACGATCAGCCAGCGTTCAGTCATCGGTGGAAACCCTTTAGCCTGTTAACCGATACCCAACCATTCTACAGCACCCAGTGTACGCTTCGGAACCGCCTTGGACGGTAATTCGTCTTTGATGTGCTGCCCCTTCTTTTAAAAATTCCTCTTGCATTCCCTGAGAAATCGGGTTATAGTATCCACACAATCAAATTTGCGGGCGTGGTTCAGTGGTAGAACGTCTCCTTGCCAAGGAGAAGGTCACGGGTTCGAGTCCCGTCGCCCGCTCAAACAAAAAACCCCGGTTTAACTGGGGTTTTTTGTTGGTTGATCGGCACAAAGCGGGGAAAATTACCGTTAGCCGATCAAACGCGCAAACGGTGATTTATTGTTGAACTGCCCCATCACATCCGAAGCGTCCAGAATGACCGCAAATGCCCCCGGATCGATTTCGTGGATAAGCCCACGCAGATCAACCAACTCATACCGGGTAACCACGCACATCAACACCCGGAAAGTTTGTTCGGTATAGGCTCCTCCACCCTGAAGGTAGGTTACCCCCCGACGCAGATCAGACATAATCCGTGCTGCGATCTCCTGATGTTTGCTGGAGATGACCAGCATCACCCGCCGTGGTGCGGTCTCCTGAATGGTGTTGATCACGCGGGTGGCCACATAGATCATGATCAGGGTATACATGGCCATTTCGAGGCTGTTGGTAATGGCTGACAGGGCGATGATGATCGCGTTGAAGGTCAAAAAGACCTGTCCAATGCTCACCCCAAATCGCCGCGCCACAATCAACCCGATGATGTCGAATCCCCCAGTCGAACCACCCCTACGAAGGATGATTCCGTCTGCGATTCCACCCAGAACCCCCCCAAAAACAGCGGTTAGAAGCAGATCACCTGTGGCCCGGGGAATCTGAATATTGTCGGTGAGGAAGGAAAAAGTGGCTACCCCCCAGATGCTCAGCAAGATGAAGCGTCGCCCTAGATAACGGTAGCCAACAATGAAGATGGGAATGTTGTAGATCAAAGTCTGAAGCCCGACCGGAAGCCCTAATAGTTGGTTGAGCAGGAGGGCAATCCCCACCACTCCGCCACTCAGAAGTTTGCCGGGCATGATTAGTGAGCGAAAGGTGATCGCATTGAGTCCCTCACAAGCAAGGATCACCAGTGCATCAAACAAAAAACGGGACAATTTGTCACGGGTTGAAGCCCCTTTCACGGGCACCGATGCGCTCACTGGCGAGCTTCCCATTCTTTCATCACACCCATCAGAAACTCCCGCACATCGGGATCAACCACTTCGGGCACACTTTCGTAAAAATGCCCGTCAACTTCGATGATCAACCCGTGATGGTGGGAAGGACGAATATGCACGCTGCGCGCTGCAAGTTTTGGATCTGCCGCCAACCGAAACTGCAAAAATTCCTCAACTGCATCAGCGATACCCGCTGGCTGAGCACTTTCAGTGCTGCGCTTTCCGCCTAAGCCCAAAAAACGCTTGGGTTTGGATTCTTCTGGAGGCGGCGCGCTGACTGCGTTGAGGCGGGCCTTCATGCTTCCCGGTGCACCGGAAGGAGAGGTAGTGGGATTGGCTGGCGGAGGGGCATCAAGACTGGGGCGGCGCGAGGCTGGTAGTGGGGGCTGAGACTCGCTGCTTAGGGAGAGTAGTTCCGAAAGCACCGCCTTAAAACGGCGCAGCAGATCGGGGTTGCGTACTTCTTCCAAGCTGCGGTAGCGCTGTCCGCCCATCTGGATAATCAATCCACCATCGTTCAGATCACGCCAGATACGCATGACCTCCACTGCATCACTGGGATCAGAGGTCGGATTTGCGGCTGTGCTTGCATTCATATCAATTGATCGCTCCTGTGAGGGGGTAACTGTAAAAGTTCCGCTGGCGCGTGGTTGAGGTGCAGGCGCAGCGGGCAAAATATCAGCATCAACAAGCTCAATCTCAGCAGACTCAGGTTCAAGAATGGGTGCGTTGGGGGCAGCCGTGTTAGTCTCGCTCATATTCACAAACGAAGTCAGAAGATCAATATCCGGTTCCGGTAGATCGTACTTGGGTGCAGTCGGCGTATTTTGGGCAGCACGGAGTAAGTTGAGCATACCGCCGGGGATCCCGTTTCGCTGTGGTTTCAGGGCTTCAGGATCGATACCCTCGCGGGCAGCACGGACACGCCGGCGGCGCTCCGAAGCGCGGCGGAAAATCATCACCATTGTGACCACATACAAGCCCCCCAAAATGAGCGGCGCAAGGAGGATCGGAAGGGGCACTTGAGAAAAGAAATCAAGCTCTGTTGAACCGCCCACCTTACTTTTTTCTCCCTTCTTTGGTTTCAGGTTGGCAAACCGGGCAGAAGTGGGTACTGCGCTGTCCCATCGGGATCACGCTGATCGGACTGCCGCAAACAGGGCAGGGGACATCTTTGGTGGCGCGGGTGCGATAAACCCGTAAATGGTTTTGCGCTTCGCCGGGTTTACCATCGGGGCTGCGGTACCAACCGATGGTTGCGCCTTGATGACGGATGCCCTCTTGGAGGACGTGACGCACCGAATCATACAATCGTTTGATCTCCGCTTGAGAAAGGCTTTTCGCAGTGCGCTGGGGATGAATTTGGGCCAGATGGAGGGCCTCATCAGCATAGATATTGCCCACCCCCGCAATAAAAGACTGATCCAGCAGCAGGGGTTTGAGGGCACGTTCTCGCCCTTTCAGGCGTGCCTTAAAGACACTTAAGGTGAAGCTTTCCTCCAGCGGTTCCGGCCCTAGCTCCGGCAGGACTTCCGCTGCCTCCCCCGCAAGGTATACCCTGCCAAACCGACGCGAGTCTGAGAAGCGTAGTTCACGCCCATCATCCAGCGGGAAACGCACCCGCACCCACTTATCAAAAGGACTGGTTTGATCTGGCGACAGCACATACAAATGCCCAGTCATTTTGAGATGCACCACCAAATGATCCCGACTCAGTTCAAAAAGCAGGTATTTGGCGCGGCGATTTAGGGCACGGATTGTTTGCCCACTGATACGTTCTTGAAGCGCCTCCGGGGGAAGGTTAACCATCCGTCGCGGTGGTGCGGGAAATTCAGCGGTGCAGATTGTGCGTCCTACCAGCACAGGACGTAGGGCGCGTACTACAGTTTCAACTTCAGGCAGTTCTGGCATTGGGCTTTCCTCTGGATCAATTTTAGCGCTGATCTGCCCCTTCAAGGTGAACTGTCTAAAAATGAGAACATCTGGAACACTCTTGATAAAAAAGCCTACATTCAGAGACGCTAGGGTAGGTTGAGTGCATCCGCCACAAGACGCTGACTGGTACTCCAAAGACGATCTTGCACGTCAGGATTTAGGCGGTAGGCATTGGGTTTGATCGGCTTCAAGTGGCGGGCGTACAGACCTCCGGAAAGTTTCCCCGTGATCAGAGCGATCACATCGTGGGCCGCGGTTTCGGTTGTGGTTGCGACCAAACGCCCAAAGGTCGCGGTTAGGAATTTGAACCACGCCGGCATATGGCTGAATAATCCCGTTTGGATATAAAAGGGCCCATAACCGAATACCGGCACATGTGGGTGTTCGCGCAGAAACCGAAGGATAAAAAGGTCGTTGGCCACAGATTCGTGCAGGAGGGCAAACACCCCGTTATAGAACTTCTCCCCATTAAGGTTATTGAAGTTGAGGCGAATGGGGATCGTGCCGCCAGCGGAGACACTGACCACATGGATATGATCGATAAACTCCTCAACCAGCATTTGGGTAAGGTAAAAACGGGCAAGATACTGCACCGCAAAGACTGTTTCCATGCCCTCTACTGTAAGTGTGCGACGAGGAAGCATCAACCCAGCAGAGTGAATGAGCATATCCAGTCGAGAGCACTGAGTGTGTACCGCACGGGACAGGGCTTGAACGGATTTCATCAAGGAGAGATCATGTTCCCAAAAACTGATCTGACCACCGGGTACAGCACTTTCCAGTTCAGCGACAGCGCGTTTCCCTTTGGTGGCGTCCCGCCCTACAAGAATCACCTTTGCGCCCATTTGGACGAGGCGCAGGGCGCACGCTTTACCAATACCAGCAGTCCCACCAGTGATCAGTGCAGATCGCCCGTGCAGCACGGGCAGATCAGAGTTTGAAGGTGTGTTCACCTGTGGCATGTTTCGATTCTCCACGATAGTGGGATGTTTTATGAGGCGGAGGATTGGTTCCCGGCCGATGGTATCCTTGTTTCTTCGGTTCCTGCCAAAGGAGGCATCTGCCAAAGGGCATTTTCCAGCGCAGGATCAACCCGCTTCACAACTTGAACGGACTCATCAAGAGACTGTACCATATATGATTTGACGCGGATCAACTGGCTGCCTACCGATGCTAAAAAAGCGTTTAGGCTGCGCGGCTTATTAATGTCGATTTGCGCTCCTAACTCCGCAAAAATCGACACATTTTTAATCAGGTCACCCAATGCTTTGAGGGACAGATGAACCTTACCCATATTCAGGCTGTTGCTGATATGGTAAACAGGCGCTTCACCGCTGCGGACTCGATCCCGAATGTCAGCCACAAGCTGCTGAAGTTCTATCTGGGTGACGTCGCCCTCAAAGGTGGTCAAGAGAACTCGGTTGGGCACAATCCAGACCATTCGATAAGCCATGGACGATGATCCTGTGTAAGCGCCATATGTCTTCATTCTACACCAATAGTTTACTTGGGATGCGCCCTGTTTTGCACGGGTAGAGCGGTCGTATGCGGTTTTGCTCGTCTAGCTGGGCTGGGCTTCCCTGCAATTGCCCTATTACACGGGGGTATGTGCTTTCTGGTGCGGGGTGTGACGCCCCATGCATTCTAAGGTAAACTCTCTCCACAAAAGATTCAGATATGGAGATAGTTTTGATGCTTACGGTTCTGCCTCCTTTCAAGAATGAGCCACTCACTGATTTTTCCATCCCTGCCAACCGGGCGGCTTTTCAACAAGCCATTGAGGTTGTACGTTCCCAACTTGGTAAGTCTTATCCACTGCATATTGGCGCTGCCCAGATTGAAACCGGCAACTGGATCAAGTCGCTCAACCCTGCCCGCCCTGATGAAGTGGTAGGGATGGTCGCCGCCGGGCGCAAAGAGGACGCTGAGCAGGCCATCGAAACAGCCGCCACCGCCTTCAAAACGTGGCAGTATGTGAACCCTCAAGAGCGGGCCCGTTACCTGCTTCGAGCTGCGGCTGAAATGCGGCACCGCAAACATGAATTCAGCGCGTGGATGGTCTTTGAGATCGGCAAATCTTGGGCAGAGGCCGATGCGGATACCTCTGAAGCCATTGATTTTATGGAGTATTATGCGCGACAGGCGCTGCGGCTTACCCATGCCAGTGATCAACTCGTGATTCAGCCCGGTGAACAGCTTGAACTTCAGTACATCCCACTTGGGGTGGGTGCAGTTATCCCTCCGTGGAACTTCCCCAATGCGATCATGGCTGGGATGAGCAGCGCAGCCGTGGTAGCAGGCAATACCGTGGTGCTCAAACCTGCCAGCATTACCCCAATCATCGCCTATAAGTTCTGCGAACTGCTCTGGCGCAACGGACTACCTGCGGGCGTCCTGAACTACTTACCCGGGCCCGGCGGGGCCATTGGTGATACGCTGGTCGATCATCCCAAAACCCGCTTTATCGCCTTCACAGGCAGTAAAGAAGTGGGGATGCGCATTTTTGAGCGTGCCGCAAAAGTTCATCCGGGACAAATCTGGCTCAAACGCACTGTCCTCGAAATGGGCGGCAAAGATGCGGTTGTGGTCGATGAGACTGCTGATCTAGAGGCGGCTGCCGAAGGCATTGTGAGCAGTGCCTTTGGCTTTCAGGGGCAAAAGTGTTCGGCTGGGTCACGGGCGATCATTGTGAAGTCGGTGTATGAGATCGTCGCCCAGAAGGTGGTCGAAAAGACCAAAAAACTGCTTCAGGATGCGCCTGATAAAAGCGCTGATGTTCATCAAGGCCCGGTCTCGGACAAAAACGCCATGCAGAAAATCTTGGAGTACATCGAGATCGGCACTCAGGAAGGCAAACTCCTTTGTGGGGGCAAGACCAAAGTGACTCCTGAGGGTGGTTACTTCATCGAGCCAACCGTTTTTGGGGATGTGGAGCGAGATGCACGCATTGCTCAGGAAGAGATCTTTGGCCCGGTGCTGGCCCTTATGCCTGCGAAAGACTTTGATGATGCGCTGGAGATCGCCAATGGGACGGAGTTTGGGCTGACTGGTGCAGTCTACAGCCGCAGCCGGGAACGCCTTGAACGTGCCCGCCGCGAGTTTCACGTAGGCAATCTCTACTTCAATCGCAAATGCACCGGGGCCATGGTGGGTGGGCATCCCTTTGGGGGCTTTAACATGTCTGGTACCGATAGCAAAGCCGGTGGCCCTGACTACCTGCTCTTATTCACGCAGGCGAAGAGTATTGCAGAGCGCCTATAGGCTGCATAAGAAAGCATTTAGGGTGTATCAAAAGCACCCATATAACGCCGTTCCCTAATAACACGCTTGAAGGATGGAGTCCCCTCAGATGGAGGGGACTTCGAACATCTAAACAACGATACCAAGACCCCAGCGAGGAGACACACCGTGGGACGACTGCTTTTGGTTCACCCGTGCCCGGTCTGTAATTATCATATTGAGGGGGAGCTCCACGAAGGTGACAGCGGTGTAGATACTGCTTTTTTGCGCAACCATTTTGGCTTAGGGCTGTGCCCCCACTGCCGCGAGATCGTCTCCATATTGATCCCGAACTCCGAACAGGAGATCGCAGACGCCCTCAAACGCGCCCGATCTGCCCTTGTTCAGATGGAAGCGGATGCAGCCATTGGCGATCTGGAGGCCCGGGATCGGCTTCCGGTTTTTCAGCGGGCACTGGACAACTTCAATGCAGATGTGCCTGCCGCGCTGATCGAGTGTTCACGATGCGGCAGCACAGAGGTGGAGATTCTGCCCGGATTGGATGAGGGGGTGTTGGACAGTGGCAGCGCTTGGATTCAGTGCCCACGCTGCGAAGAAGGTCAATTACTGGTTGAAACCATAGGCACTTGGGATGAGTGATCATGATGACAACTTCTATGACGCCCTCTATTTGGTATAACCATCTCAGTCGTGATCTGATCCGTTCAGGTGAATTAGCGCAGTTGATCACCAGCGGCCGGCTTGCCGGGCTGCGCCTCAACCTTGCCCTTTTAGAGCGCGCTATTGGTGAAGGGGATAGTTATGATGAGGAACTGGTCAACACCGGTGAACATGATTCCGATCTAGCCTTGGAGAGTCTTCTGATCGCTGATGTGCGAGCGGCTGCTGATCTGCTCCGCCCGATCTATGAAGAAAGCGGTGGTCAAAAGGGTTTTGTGTGCCTTGATCTCTCCCCACTGCGGGCGGATCGCCCCGAAATCGCGGTGAGTGAGGCAAAACGACTCTATGCGTCCGCAGACCGTCCCAACCTAATGATCGAGATGATCGGCAAACAGACTCATCTGACAGCCATTGAGGAGTCTCTCTACGCAGGGGTCAATGTGTGCATTTCGGCGGTGTTCAGTATCCGCGATTATGTTCAGGTGGCAGAGTGTTATCTGCGGGCGCTTGAGCGCCGCCTTTACAACGGACAGTCCGTGAAAGGTCTGGTCTCAATCGTGCAGTTTGATCTAAGCCGTGTGGATGCCTTTGTGGATAAGCAGTTGGCCAATAATTTGCGTTCCGCACAGGGACGGGGTGATCTGGCCCGGGTTTCAGCAAACAATGTTCTCATCGGCACTGTAGGCATTGCCAATGCCCGCCGAATCTACGAGCGCTTCCGAGAATTGTTTCATGGGGATCGGTTCAAACGCCTGCAAGAGGCTGGCGCCCTCCCTCAACGTTTGGTCTGGGCAGAAGCGGAGCCGAACCTGCTCAACCTTTCCTCAACTGCATACCTTGATGCGCTTTGCACCGCCGATACGCTGGTCATGGATAGTTCAGCAACCCTTGGTGAGTACCTTCAGTACACCCACAGCCACGAGTTCCCCCCAACAGATTTTAACGCAGCGCTCGATACCCTACGGCGGGCGGAGGAAGTGGGAATCGATCTGGAGATGATCAACCGCCGTCTGCAAGGCGATTATGAAGAACTGCTCATCGATACCTTTCGTAAACTCATCACCCGTTTGGAAGGCAAACGCAAAACCCTTCTGAGCGGGTTCATCAAACGTCAGGCCTTGGTTTTGGGGGTGTATCAGAATGCTGTTGAAACCACCCTCAAGCAGCTTCGTCGCCAGTTGAGTATCACCCGAATGTGGGCCAAGGACACGACCCTATGGACGGAATCGGCTGAACAGGGTGAGATCATCCGGCAGCGGCTAGGGTGGCTTACTCTCCCCACCGATGGACGTATTGAACGTGCCCGTCTGCAAACCCTTCGTGAGGAATCGCGCCTCAAACAATGGGCACATGTGGTGCTGTTGGGCATGGGCGGAAGTAGCCTTGCGGCCGAGGTCATCTGGCGTGTCTTGGGCAGACAGCCCGGCTATCCTGAACTACTTCTGCTTGACACGACCGATCCGGCGGCGATCCAGCGCGTTCGTGACCAGATCGATCTGCGCCGGAGCGTGTTTATCGCTGCTTCAAAGTCGGGCACAACCCTTGAGACTCAGTGTTTGCAGCGTTATTTTATAGCCCAGCTTGAAAAGTCCGGTCTCACTCCCGGTGATCACTTTATCGCCATCACCGACCCCGGATCAAAACTTGAGCAGCAGTCTCGTGCGCTGGGTTTTCGGCATGTATTCCTCAACCCGGGGGATGTGCCCGGTCGGTATGCAGCGCTCAGTTATTTTGGGCTTGTCCCAGCAGCCCTGTGTGGGCTGAACTTTGAGCGCATCCTCCAAGCGGGGGTAGAAATGCAGTCAGCATGCAGTAGCGGGGTGATGGGCAACAATCACCCGGGTTTGTGGTTAGGTACGGTGATGGGGGTGATGGCAGAGCATGGACGTGACAAACTCAGCTTTTTGACCAGCCCCGAAATTGCCGCTCTGCCCGTTTGGATCGAGCAGTTGGTGGCGGAGAGTTTGGGCAAAGACGGCGAGTCCGTGATTCCAGTGGTCAGCACTGATCCCGGAATGCCCCATGACTACAATGATGATCGTCTGTTTGTATATCTACGCCTTGATAACGGCAGGGATAATCCCGATGACGTAGCCCAAATGCTGCGCGAGGCCGGGCATCCGCTGGTGACCCTTGCCCTGCGTGATAAGTACGATGTGGGTGCGGAGTTCTTCCGCTGGGCGTTTGCGGCTGCCACCGCCGCGATGGTTCTAGAGGTGAATCCCTTTGATGAACCCAACGTCGGTGAGACCAAAAACAACACCGCATGGCAGTTGGAGAACTTCCAGCATACTGGCACGTTCCCGGCTGAACGGCCTTCCTTTGTGGAGGATGGGGTGAGCCTTTTTACTGACGAGCATACCGCGGAACTGCTCACCGCTGTGGCTCAACAGCGCGCCTATCAGGGTTCACCTTTGACGGATGCATTAGCCACCTTTTTGACCTTTGCCCACTCCGGGGATTATGTGGCAATCATGGCTTTTCTCGATCCGAGTGAGGTCATGAATGCCCATTTGGAAACGATTCAACGGCGGGCGCGGCATGTTCTTAAGCGTGCTGTGACCATTGGTTTTGGCCCTCGGTTTTTGCACATCACTGGGCAAATGCACAAAGGGGGTGCGCCTCATGGGGTGTTTCTTCAGATCACCGCTGCCGATCAGGTGCAGGTGCCCATCCCCTCTGAACCCTATGACTTCAGCATCTTGAAACAGGCACAGGCAAACGGTGATCTGACCGCCCTTTTAAGTCGTGGACTGCGGGTCGCACGTCTTGATCTAGGGGATAATCCGGTACAAGGGCTTCATAAGATCAGTGTGGCGCTGGATGCGATTGCGGCCAAACAACTCTAAGGGAGGTGGTTGAAACGATCACTCGAAACGCTGGGAGAGATCGTCCAGTACCTTTAGAACTTACACTGTTGAACGCGTTTGCCCTGCATGTGAAAAGGGCAGACTGAGGGGGAACGCGACACATCCGTCGCAGGGGGTAAGGGCAAGACGATCTGGTGAGGTGGCACTTTGGGTCATGTTTGTGCCCGCCCAAAGCTCTAATCCTCAACTGAATGAAGGTACGGAAGGAAGCCTCAAGACTGAACATCGAATGAGTCTTTTGGTTCCCTTTTGAAAGAAATGCCCACGCCTCGGTATAATTCAAGTTTTGAACGTGATTCGTCATGTGAAACATCAGGGAAGCGAAGCAGGAAGCACAGTCAGGAGAACGTGAACTTTGATCAGCCCATTAGACTGGTTACTCGGACTGTTTTCCTTGGATATCGGCATCGATCTCGGTACTGCCAACACCCTTGTGTGTGTGCGCGGTAAAGGGATTGTGATCAACGAACCATCCTACGCGGCCATCGAAAAAAAGACCCGCCGTCCTATCACCTATGGGCAAGAGGCCAAGGAGATGGGCGGAAAGGCTCCCTCGCATATTCTGGTGGTGCGCCCTCTGCGTGATGGGGTGATCTCCGAGTTTGAGATCACTGAGGGGATGCTCCACTACTTCATCAACAAAGCGCACGAACAGAGCTGGGTTCCGATTCCCCGCCCACGTGTGGTGGTAGGCATTCCCAGCGGTGTGACCGAGGTTGAGAAGCGGGCGGTATATGACGCGACCATCAGCGCTGGGGCACGGGAAGCATACCTGATCGAGGAGCCAGTCGCAGCCGCCATTGGGGCGGGACTTCCCCTTCAGGAGACACGGGGCAGTATGGTGGTGGACATCGGCGGCGGTACAACCGAAGTTGCGGTGTTCTCGCTGGGTGGGATCGTGATCAGCCGTTCAATCCGGGTAGCAGGCGACGAAATGGACGAGGACATCGTCCAATATATGCGCACCAAACACAGTCTCCTGATCGGTGAGCGCACCGCTGAACGGGCCAAGATTGAGGCGGGTTCGGCCTATCCCCTTCAGGAAGAAAAAACCCTTGTACTGCGCGGGCGTGATCTGGTGACCGGCTTACCCAAAGCGGTTGAGGTCAGTTCGATTGAACTGCGCGAAGCCCTCGCGGGGTCGGTCAATATCATTGTGGATACCATCCGCGATGCGCTGGACGAAACGCCCCCCGAACTGATCGCCGACCTTATGGAGAGCGGCATTTGCATGGCAGGCGGGGGCAGCCAGCTTCAGGGATTATGTGAACGGGTCGCAGATGAAATCAAGGTACGGGTATGGCTCGCTGAAGACGCTATGACCTGTGTCGCTCGTGGTGCAGGGCGTATTCTGGAGGACTACGATAATTTACGCAGTTTGTTGGTGGGCTTGGAACGAGGCAGCACTCAACACTAAGAGCATTGAGGGTGGCTGATCGCACATGAATTCCGCGCCGCGTCGATTGGTGCTTTTTGGGGTTGCGATGTTCTTCTGTCTGGGGCTGCTGGCTTTGGGTTTTGCCGGGCTTCTCCTGCCAGCGCAGAATGTCGCCTCTGTGCCTCTCTCTCTGCTTCAGCAGGCAAGCAGCGGGGTTTCGCGGCGCATTTCCGGCTTTTTCAGCACCCTCTCTGATCTTCAGAATCTCCAGCGCCGTAATGCCGAACTCGAACGGGCGCTGGTCAACTTTCAGGCGGAAATTGTAGAGCTGCGCGAGATTCGCTCCGACTATGCCCGTTTAGCGGCTCTACTCAATTTTAAGGGCGCGGAGACGGTGCGCCAGACCCGCGCTGCAACGGTTATCGGGCGCGAGACCACCGGACTTATCCGCACC
Source organism: Anaerolinea sp. (assembly GCA_014879835.1). Lineage (GTDB taxonomy): Bacteria > Chloroflexota > Anaerolineae > Aggregatilineales > UBA2796 > UBA2796. Next base: position 32,407 of record JACSRJ010000178.1, on the reverse strand, counting down.
CTAACCATCGACCGGGGATCGCGGGATGGACTCAGTGCGGGGATGCCCGTCGTGACCGAGTTAGGTCTGGTCGGGCGTATCTTGCGGGTTTCCGCCACCAGCGCACAAGTTCAGTTGATCACCGATGTGAGCAGCTACGTGAACGCCCGTCTGCAGTCGACCCGTGCCGAAGGCTCCGTACAGGGTACCGCCGCAGGTGGTTTGCAGATGATCTTCATCCCTCTCACCGATAAAGTCAATGATGGTGACTCAGTCGTCACTTCCGGCATTGGGGGCCGTTTTCCACGAGGAATCGTGATCGGACAAGTGACCAGTTCACGGTTGGATGACACCAAACTGTTTCAAGAAGCGGTGGTGCGCAGTCTGATCGACTTCAACCGCCTTGAGGTAGTGCTGATCATCACGGACTTTGAGTCCATTGATCTCTCTGCCTTCCCCACCCCAACTCCGTCGCAGTGATCATCAGTCAAGGATGGCTTATCTGTGGGACGCTACTCCAGCCTGCCTATCCTCTTCATTTTGGCCATTATCCAAAGCACGATCATCCCCGAATTTCGGATCGGGGGCGCTGGTTTTGATCTGGTACTGGTCGCAGTGATTGCGTGGATGCTGCTCACTGGGATGCGCGAAGGGTTGTTCTGGGCCGTGGTGGGCGGAATCATGCACGATCTGGTGGGCGGCCATATCCTTGGCATGTCTTCCTTCGCTCTCACCCTTGCGGCGGGGCTGATCGGTATGTTTGTGGGTGAAATCGGGCGGGGAAACTTACTCATTCCACCCCTTGCCGCAGCGGCTGCGACTTTTATCTTTCAGGGGACAATGATTGTCCTCTTTAACGTTTTTGGACAATCGGTGCCGATTTTCTACGCCCTAATGAACACCACCCTGCCTTCGGCACTGTACAACATGGGGCTGATCTTGCCCATGATCTGGATCATGGGTCGGTTTGCACGCTCGGCCCGTACTCGCAGCTTGGGGGTATGACTTCAGGTTGTCTTAATGGAGGTTTTTCCATGCGCTTTTTCCCCCGCCCCCTACAATTGTGCCTGATCCTGCTGCTTATCCCCACTGGGATCATGAGCGCTGCTCCCCACAGCATCCCTGAACTGGTGATTAGCAGCGGTGATGTGGATCAAACTTCAGCGGTTCTATGGGCACGTACCCCAACCTTAGGGATTATCCGCTTTGAGGTGTGGGAGGACGGACCCCTCGGATTAACCGACCTCGTGGGCACCTATGAAGATCGGGTGAGCGATGCGATGCGCCCTGTGAAGTTCGAGATCACCGGGTTAGAGGCGGGTAAACGCTACTTTTATCAGGTGGTTGATCGGGGGGGCGCAATTCGGACGGGGATCTTTGTGACCCCATCCGTGGTGGGAAGTTACTCAGGGCTGCGCTTTGGGGTTACCGGCGATTGGCGTGGTGATCTGGCCCCCTACCTGAGCTTACGTAATGTCCTCGACCGCAATCTTGATTTATTTGTGCTGTTGGGCGATAGCATTTACGCTGATTATCCTTCTCCTGATCTGAACAGCCGTCAGGCGTACACAGTGGCCGAGTTTCGGGTCAAACACGCAGAGCCGCTGTCCCGTCGTTTAGGCTTAAACTTCTGGGCGGAGGTGCGGGCTTCGACGGCTCTACTGGCGATGATCGATGATCATGAAGTCACCAATGACTTTAGCGGTGGTGCGCTGCCCAGCACAGATCGGCGCTTTGGGCGACAGGGCACATTCATTAACGAAACCGACCTTTACCGTAATGGACTTCAAGCTTTCACCGAGTGGATGCCCATTCGAGCAGAGACTTTCACTGGCACAGGCGATCCCCGCTCGGAGGGCAAACCGCGTCTGTACCGCTACCGACACTACGGCAGTGATGCGGCTTTCTTTTTGCTCGATGCCCGTTCCTTCCGTGATGCCGCCTTACCTCCCTTTGAACCCACCGATCTCCTGAATCCGCTGCGGGTGGCAACCGCCAAAATCGCGGCCTTTGAGTCCGGCCGCACAATGTTAGGGGCGGCCCAGTTGACCCAGCTCAAAACTGATCTACTGGCGGCCCATCAGGCGGGGATCACATGGAAGTTCATCCTTGTGCCCCAACCCATCCAGAATTTCGGGACTCTAGGTGCAGGGGATCGATTCGAAGGTTACGCCGCGGAACGATCTGCGCTGTTGGAATTCATCACACAAGCAGGGATCAAGAATGTGGTCTTTATCGCCGCGGACTTTCACGGGACGTTCGTCAACAACCTGACCTACCAAACATGCGCTGCGTGCCCTTTGTTGCCTACCTCCATGTGGGAGATCGTGACGGGTTCAGTCGCCTTTGATGCCCCCGCCGGGGATTCCTTTGCCCTAATCTTAGAGCACTATGGGGTCATTTCCACCACCATGCGCCAAACCTATCAGCGCCTGCCAGTGGCCATCAAAGATGCGCTGTTGACTTCGATGCTGAATCTTCTGCTGCGCGCTCAGGGTTACGATCTGCTCGGCTTTGATACCCTAGATAACCGGGTGCGGGTGTTAAAAGGCGGGGCGGTCGCGGCCAACACTTATGGTTGGACGGAATTTGAAATCGATCCAGTAAGCCAGCGCCTCACCGTGACCACTTATGGCATTCTGCCCTACAGTGCCGCCGATCTCGATCAGCGTTTTGATCAGATCATCGGGCGCGTCCCGGAGGTGATCAGTCAATTTGAAGTGCAGGCGGACTTTTGATTTAGGGTACAATCTTCCCAAGGTCGGTTGAGTACAGGTCGGAATGTTATGCACGGTACCAGAACCCCACGCGAGGCGCGTGTGATCCCGCCACCGCCCCGTTACCCGCAGCGTAATGCGCTAACGCCATGGTTGATCCGTATTCCTCTGTTGGGGATGACGGCTGTTCTGCTCCTGATGTTTATCGCCGCTATTTATGTGGCCCTGCTTCAGGTTCAGTATGATCGGCTGATCTATCCGGGGGTATCCGCTTATGGGGTAGACCTCTCCGGCATGACTCAAGAACAGGCAGTCGCAGCCCTCTCGGCGAATTACACCTATGGTGATCAGGCTGTGTTCACCTTCCGTGATGGGGAACGGGCATGGCAAAAGAGCGCCAGAGAACTGGGGGTTGTCTTTGATGCCCGCAAAACTGTTGAACTGGCTTATCAAGTGGGTCGAGGCGAAGGGCTGATCAACAACCTGCTGGCTCAGGGAGATGCATGGATCAATGGGCGCACCGTTCAGCCCACCGTGGTTTTTGACGAGTCCCTTGCGAAAGCGATGTTGGATCAGATTGGGGCGGAGATCAATCGCCCGGTGCTGGATGCAACCCTGATGCTGCGAGGCACAACTGTCAGTGCGACCGCCAGTCAGGTAGGGCGTCAATTGGACACAGGCGCAACCCTGAATCTGGTGAGACAAGTCATCCTCAATCTGACCACAGGCGCGGAAATTCCGTTGGTGATCAAAGAGACCCAACCTGTGCTGGTAAACGTGGACGAAGCCACTGCGCGCCTTCGGGCGGCGGTCTCGTCGCCCATCAAACTCTTTATTGAAGCTGCTACCACCAGCGATCCCGGGCCATGGCAGGCAACTCCGGATTTTATCGCCGGACTGCTGAGTGTGACTCGGATCGATAACCCTGACGGTTCAGCGCATTACGAGGTAGGGGTCAATGTTGATCCCATGCGGGCCTTCCTGAATCAGATGGCCAACGAGTTGGTAGTGACCCCGCAGAGCGCCCGTTTTGTGTTTAATGAACAGACCCGCGAGTTTGAGGTGATCAAAGAGAGCGTAGACGGGCGCGAACTGGACATTGAGGCCACCGCTCGCGCTTTTGAGGATGCCATCTTCCGCACTGAAAACCGGATCGTGCCCCTGCACTTTAACCTCATCACCCCAACTGCAAACAGTACCGCCAAAGCCCGCGATCTGGGGATCACGGAACTGGTGGTGGAGGCCACGACCTATTTCTATGGTTCCAGTGACGAGCGCCGTACCAATATCCAAGTGGCTGCATCTAAGTTTCATGGGTTGGTGATCGCCCCCAACCAGACCTTTTCTTTTAATGAGTTTTTAGGGGATGTAAGCCCGGAGACCGGATACGAAACTGGGTTGGTGATCTTCGGTGACCGCACCATTCAAGGGGTCGGTGGGGGCGTGTGTCAGGTCTCCACCACAATCTTTCAGGCGGCATTTTTTGGTGGATACCCCATTGTGGAACGCTACGCGCACGGTTACCGAGTGGGATACTATGAAAGTGGTGTGACCACTGCCAATGGACAGCGTTTCAAGGGGGGGGTGGGCATGGATGCGACGGTTTACTCCCCGATGATTGACCTCAAGTTCCAGAATGATACCCCTCACTACATCCTGATGGAAGCCTACTTTAATCCCACTAAACAGTCGCTTACCTTTAAGTTCTACAGTACAGGGGTAGGGCGGCAGGTGTTTGTGGAAGGCCCCACCATGAGCAATGTGGTTCCTCATGGCCCCGCGAAGTACACCGAAAGCACCGACCTCCGGCCGGGTCAGGTACGTCAAATCGATTACGCCGTCGATGGCGTTGATGTCCGGGTATGGCGCACGGTCAAGGCTGGGGAACGGATCCTCATCAGCGGCGAAGAAGTTTACAGCCATTATCTACCTTGGTCGGATCAATTTCTCGTTGCGCCCGGCGGCGCGCCCAAACGTTAGGGGAGTTTTATGCCCACTGCATTGATCAGTGTTTATGATAAATCCGGATTGGATAACTTTGCCCATGAAATGCACGCCATGGGTTGGGAGTTTATCGCCAGTGGGGGGAGTGCCAACGCCTTACGTGGCGCCGGTGTCCCGGTTGTACCTGTGGAGCAGGTGACTGGCGTCCCGGAGATGCTGGGGGGACGGGTCAAGACCTTACACCCAGCGATTTTTGGGGGTATTCTAGCCCGGGCTGGGGATACTGATGAACTTGCGGCACAGGGTTTTAAACCGATTGATCTGGTGGTGTGCAATTTGTACCCCTTCAGGGAAACCATCGCCAGAGAGGGAATCACGTTGGAAGAAGCCATTGAGCAAATTGACATCGGAGGGGTGTCCCTCTTACGCGCTGCCGCCAAAAACTTTGAGCGCGTGGTTGTCCTCTCCGATCCCGGCGATTACGAACATGCTTTTGCTCTGTATCGGATGACCGGGTATGTAGATCTGCCAACACGACGGGGACTGGCGGCGAAGGCTTTTGCCCTAACCCGCGACTATGACGCCCTCATCCACGCTTATCTGAGCGGGCCCAAAGACGATGATGCACCTCATACGGAGCCGGACCTGCCTGCCGAAATTCGCCTTGAATTAAAGATGAGTCAGAGCCTGCGTTATGGCGAAAACCCACATCAGAAAGGCGCATTTTATGCTTATCCCTCGGCCCGAGGGGCGCTTGGAGGGAAGGTATTAGGGGGCAAGGCGCTCTCGTACAACAACCTTCTTGATCTGGATGGGGCATGGAATGCGGTTGAACTTTTTGAGCCGCCCACAGTGGTCATCGTTAAACACATGAATCCTGCCGGAATCGCCACCAACGAATCACTGGTGAAGGCGGTGCCCGATGCGATTGCTTGTGATCCTATGTCCGCTTTTGGGGGGGTGATCGCTGTCAATCGGGTGGTGGATGACGACTTTGTGCGGGCCCTTGGGGATCTTTTTGTGGAGGCTATCGCCGCACCTGACTTCACCACACTCGCCCAAGAAATGCTCAATCAGGGGCGGCGTAACTGTCGGTTGGTGCGGATCGATGATCTGAAACCCCCACGTGGTTTGGCGGGTGTTGAGTTTCGTACAGTACGAGGGGGGATTCTGGCGCAAACAATTGATCGAGGTGACCCAGCTTCCACCCAATGGAAGGTGGTCTCCAAGCGCGCTCCCACCGACGATGAGTTGCCTGCACTCCGTTTTGCGTGGCGCACGGTACAGGCGGTGAAGTCCAATGCGATTGTGATCGCCAATGCTCATACCACCCTAGGGATCGGTGGCGGGCTGCCCAGTCGAGTCGATGCGGCCCAATTGGCGGTGCGCAAAGCGGGCGAACGCGCCAAAGGCGCAGTAATGGCTTCTGACGCCTTTTTCCCTTTTTCTGATGGCCTTGTGGTAGGCATTGAGGCAGGGATCACCGCGGCCATCGCCCCCGGTGGTTCAATCCGTGACGAAGAAGTGATCGCAGCCGCGGACGAGGCAGGTATTGCCTTGATCTTCACGGGTATCCGCCATTTCCGCCACTGATTCCGCTGGGGATCAAATGGAACGCTGCGCCCTTGACTGCCTCAAGGTGACTGAGGCAGCAAAGGCGCAGGGAGCATCGTATCCCAATTCTGTTTCGCCTTGATTTTGAGCGTCTTGATCCATGATGGGGGGACTTTATGCACGTCATTCACCTGCCTGCGGGCTGGCGTGTCAAACAGCGGAATGCCGCGCTTGATCTGACCGCCGACTTTCGCTCCGCTGAAGGATGGCTCCCGGCCGCAGTACCGGGGAGCGTTCACCAAGATTTGCTGGCTGCGGAGCGTATCCCCGATCCCTTTTTTGGACAGAATGAAGCAGATCTTCAGTGGATAGGTGAGTCCGACTGGCTCTATGAATGCACATTTGAGGTCTCTGCACCGGACTTAAAAGCAGGGCATATCGACTTATGCGCCGATGGGTTAGATACATTCGCTGTCATCCTGCTCAATGGTCAGCAGATCGCGGTATCGGAAAACATGTTTGTCCCCCTTCGGGTCGCAGTGAAACCCCTGCTGCGGGTCGGTATTAACACCCTTCAGATCGCCTTTGAATCCGCTTGGCGAAAAGGTAAGGAACTTGAATCCCGCTACGGCAAACGGATGGCGTGGAATGGCGACGCCAGCCGTGTTTATGTGCGCAAAGCCCAATACCATTATGGGTGGGATTGGGGGCCTGTGCTGATCACAGCGGGTATCTGGCGCGACATTCGCCTTGAGTCCTACAGCGCGCGCATTGCGGAGGTTCATATCCCGGCGGAGGTAAGCGCCGATCTGGAGCGTGCTGTACTGCCCGTGAAGCTCCGGGTAGAACACCCCAATCCTGCTGGACTGAGCGCCCGCTTTAGCTTGCTCTCGCCCGAAGGCAAAACCCTCGAAAGCCTGTCTCTGAGCCTGACCGATGTGAGTGCTGAATGTACCTTCACGGTGCCCTCACCGACTCTATGGTATCCGCGTGGTTATGGCTCGCAGCCTCGCTACCGGGTGATCACTGAGGTCTTTGAAGGGGATCAACTTTTGGATAGTCAGGCAGTATTGATCGGACTGCGTCGACTGCGTTTGGTGCAGGAGCCGATCCCCGGTGAGGCCGGCACATCGTTCACCTTTGAGATCAACAATATCCCCGTTTTCTGTGCCGGTGCAAACTGGATTCCGGCTGACTCCTTCACGCCCCGTGTCACCGCTGCCGATTACCGTGCATGGTTGCAACTCGCGGTGCAGTCCAATATGATGATGGTACGGGTATGGGGTGGGGGGATTTACGAAGAAGACCTCTTTTATGATCTATGTGACGAGTTAGGGCTGCTGGTATGGCAAGATTTTATGTTTGCCTGTGGCATGTACCCCGCTCACCCTGAATTTTTAGCCAACGTCAAAGCGGAGGCTGAAGCCAATCTGAGGCGACTGCGTCATCACCCCTCGATTGTCCTGTGGTGTGGCAATAACGAGGATTATCAAATTGCCGAGACCCAAAACGCCTATGATTCCCACTATCGGGGTGACTTCACCCAAAGTGCCTTCCCCGCCCGTGAGATTTATGAACGCCTGCTGCCTCAAATTTGCGCTGCTTTTGACCCCACCCGCCCTTACTGGCAGGGCAGCCCATATGGAGGATCAGGCAGCAGCGATCCCACTGTGGGAGATCGCCACTCATGGGAAGTGTGGCACGGACAGATGGAGGATTACCGCCATTATGAGCGCTTCTCCGGGCGCTTTGTGAGCGAGTTTGGGATGCAGGCAGCACCAGATCGACCCACCCTCGAAGCCTTCACTGATCCCCAAGATCGCCTGCCCAACAGCACCGTGATCACCTATCACAACAAGGCCGGAGATGGCCCATGGCGTCTCAACCACTATCTAAACCAGAATCTGGAACCCTCCACGACGCTGGATGAATATGTGTATCGATCTCAATTTATTCAGGCTGAGGCGGTATCCGCCGCCTATAAGGTTTGGATGCGCCGATGGGGTGTTCCGGGGCAACGACGCACCAGTGGAGCCCTTGTGTGGCAGTTAAACGACTGTTACCCGGTGATCAGTTGGGCATTGGTAGACTATTTCAAACGAGCGAAGGGTGGGTACTACCGCACCCGCCGAAACCTTGCCCCAATTACGGTTGGCGCTGCGGTCGAGCAGAACAACATAGCTTTATGGGGGGTAAATCTGGGTCTTGAACCGCTGGAAGCGGCCCTAGAAGTGGTAGTGTGGTCATTTGAAGGGGAAGTCCTTCACCGCGAAAGCCGTCAGGTCAACCTCGAGGCGAACGCCTCCACCACATGGGAAGGACTGAATCGGGCTTCTTTGCCTTCAAAGGCAGTGATCGAGGCGCGTCTGATCCGCGAAGGCAAGACTCTTGCCCGAACGACGCTGTGGCCAGAGCCGCCTAAGGATTACCCGCTGCCCGATCCGGGGCTTAAGGTCACTCGCGTCAATGCGAGAAGCCTACGCCTAAGTGTCTCACGCCCGGCCCGAGGGGTGCTGGTTAGTTCGGAGGCGGCGCTGTTGTGGAGTGACAACATGCTTGATCTGTTGCCCGATGAGGATCAGATCATCAGCGCCTCAGCAAACATCGAAGGCGATGATCTGACCATCCATTGGCTTGGGGCGGGGTCGCCGCTGCGAATCCGAGGTTAGGGTTAGTGCCCCCGACCGTGTTGTGGTTGGGGGCAGCCAAGAAAGGGCATGACAGTCTGTTCACCCCTGAGAGAAGTACCACACCCCCGGCCCTACCAGTTCACCCAGCCCAGAAACCCGCGGCTTTACGCTCTGGTAGTAAGCTCTGAGCGCCGCCAGATCGGCTTCCTCGTAGACTGCATCATCCTCCGGTCCTGCCCAACGCAAAAATAAGTGATCGTACAGAATACGACGGGCCGTCTCCTCGGAGAGGTCAAGGGAGAGGTGATTGAGGTAATACAAATCCGTTTTGCCTCGATCCAGCACTGGAGGCACGATGCTCCCTACCCGCATCCAACCACCATCAATGAGGATATCCAGTTGTTCCGGCCCCTCTGGGAAACAGGCGCGCTTCAGGGACTCCTCGTTAGGCGCTTTTTTGGTGGCAGTCTTGAGTGCCAGTGTACGGGCGATCATCTCCTCAACGAAACTTCCGGCAGTAAAGCCGTACAGCAGCAGATGATCACCTTCAGGGGTGGCCTCACGTAGCCTTTCCGCCAGCGTGATCAGATCAGTCCGAACGGGTGCAGCCAGTGGAGCCAGATCATAATCGCCATAAAGCCGGGCCCGAACCCCGCAGCGTTCGTACAACCCTTGAAAAGCGCCCGTCAGAAACAGACGACTGCACGAATCCACCGCTTGTCGTAAGTAGCGGGGACTGCGGACGAAGTTGGGCGGATACAGCATCGCGGAGAGGATTGTCTCCACCCCTAAACGAAAGAGGCACTCATACACCCGAACGTGGCTGGCTGCTGAATGAAGGGTATAGTCCTCAAAATCGTCGATCTGGGACTTTCCGGTATGGATCAGATAATGGCGTCGGGTACCGTCATTAGAAAGCATCAAGCCCAAGTGTCGGGGTGCCACCACCGACGCGATTTCCTCTGTGGTGGCCGAGAGCCATTCATCTAAGGTGGGACGGGTTGAGTCCGCCATCATTATCCATTTCCTTCAGAAAAGCGGTGAACGCACAGGAGCAGATCGTTCTGATCAAAGGGTTTGCGCAAAAAGCCATGAAAGCCATGATCCTGCACCTTAAGTGGGGTCTGTCCATCATAGAAGGCAGTGGTCGCCACAACCGGCAGTGAGGGATAGGCTTGACGGATATGCCCCACCGCCTGATAACCGCTCATCCCCGGCAGCACCAGATCAAGGATCACCAGATCAGGCTCATGGTGCTCTAGATATTCGAGGGCACTTTCGGCGGTCTCAGCCAGATTCACTGAGTAATTGGCAGTCGAAAGATACGAGTCGAGGATCAACCGATAGCTAGGGTTGTCATCGACATACAGCACCGTGAGCGCTTTGGCAGCACTGCTCGTAATCTTGGCGCTTAGGTGGCGCAGCCAGCGCTCCACGGGGGGGACATAATAAAGGGATTTTCCCACCCACAGTGAACTATAATCAGGCTCGTGACGGTACAAAAAGGTTTCTGCCCGCTCTAGCGCAATGCTCACCCGGGTATGATCAAGCAGCCCCACCTTACGCAGTTTATCCAAGGCCAGCACCGCATAACAGGTTTCTTCTGTAGTGGCATTCTGGATGCCCCATCCCCCTGTAGGCAGTTGATGTTCGAGCAGCATGTGTCCGGCATCAAGGGCGATCTGGGTTGCCGTAGGGTGATCAATGACTGCAAAGAGGCGCGCCATCTCTCCGAGATTGTAATAAGGCGAAAGGTGCCACTTGCAGCGGGGCAGATGCAGTGAGCGGCGCATTTCGCCCGCAATCCATCCGAGGATAGCCGGGGTATGAGGATTTTCGGGCCATGCGGCCACCGCATGGACGTTGGTAGTTACGGCAGAGGTGCGTTCATGGCGGAAGGTCAGATAATGATCGTTCTCGAACATATCTTCAAGACCGCTCATGATCCGGGCGCGTTCCTCGGTTGGCAGGTTGAGGGCGATAATCGCCGTGGAGGTGGTATCCACATCTCCGGGGAAGGTGGAGTCGCCCGCCGTGGAGATCAGGTGTCCTTCTCGGTAGATGGCGTCCCGCAGGGCCTTAACGCTGGGGTGGTCAGGAATCGGGGATTCATCCGAATCTGTGAACAGCAGCAGCCATGCGGCGGCAAAATAGGGGGCTTGGTCAAGGGTGCCCATGTGCCCTTGAAAGGGGTTCATATGCTCTACATACTGCCGCAGATGTTCCACCCGCGCATTGTTAAAGCCAGCCGCATCACAGGCCATCAGATAAAAGACGGAGGAACTTGGCGAATGGCTCATGGAGCCATTGGTCTCCTGAAAATGCTCCAATAACTGAGACAAGTCTAGTTTTGGATAAAGCACATAGACCCACTCGCCAAAAAAACCCGCAAGGGAGATATTGGGATTGTAGAACTGATTGAATCCAACCAACATCTCCCACTTTTTGCGGTCGTAATTCATGTCTGATTGAACTTCTGGAGGATGGGTGAGGTGGATTCCCAGAACTTTTTGAGCGTAAGTGTCAAGGGCGACGATCTGTCCACCAAAATTGATTGTCCAGTTTGAAGGGAAGGACACAGGCATTTCTGGCAAGAGACTGATGATGCTGGTGCCGAGGGTATCTTGCCCTGCGGTTAGAAAGGCCAGTGCCGCTGCATAGGTGCATAAATAGCGGTACTGCCATGAAACATCATCTCCCCAACTGCCATCAGAGTTTCGGAATTCGCCTAACCAACGAAGGGCAAGCTGCTGCTGCGGTCCTTTATGAAACGCTGAAACGGCGATGTCATAAATGGAGGGCGAAAGATGATCCAGTTCCGCAAGCGCTTGATCGAGAGAATATGTCATGGCGTTATGCCGCCGGGTGTTTGCTGCGATTCACGATCCGGCGATTCTCCTTTCTTCTGGTCGATAAAGACGAATTCCGAGTTGGTTCCTTTGGTCAGAATTAGCCCCCAACAACCCCCTCTAGGTACTGCACGAGGTTCTCTGGGTGGATAGGTTTAAGCAGGTAGCCATCAAACCCACGCTGGACAAACTCTGGCAAACTATCGAGGGTGTAATAAGCGGTTGTGGCGATCACCGGGCACTGGCATTGTGGGGTAGCTCGCAAGGTTTTGAGGACTTTGTAACCATCTTTACCCGGAAGGACAATGTCCAGCACAATAATGTCCGGGCTGGTCTCCTTTAGGCACTCCACCGCTTCGCTTTCTGAACCCGCGATCATTAACTGAATGTTATGATATTCCAGCACTGCTTCAAATAGATGCCGGGTTGATGGATCGTCATCAACAAGCAGCACCTTGGTGAGGTTTGACACATTACACTCCTTAACCAATTAAGAACCAGCGAGAATCTGGCGAACATTGGCAATAAGCGTGTCAGGGTTGAGCGGTTTCACCAGATACCCCGTGAAACCTGCGGCCAGCCCTTTCTCCTTATCGCCAGACATAGCAAGCGCGGTGATAGCAATAACGGGTAGTTTTTGAAGCGCGCTGTGGGTATGCTTTCGAATTGCATTCAGAACCATCCACCCACTGACCTCTGGCATCTGAATATCCAGCAGAACGAGGTTAAAAGGTTCCTCCTTTTCGTTTTTGTCCAGCAGGACCAATGCTTCTTTACCCGACGAAGCCTCAGTGACAACAGCGTCATGGAAACCCAAGATGGCGCTGATGACCATTCGGTTGCTGTCATCGTCATCGACAACCAGCACATTCCATGTGGTGGGATCGTTGGCGTCCATACAAATGCCCTTATGATGCTGCGACGGGAACTGCGGCCGGGACCGCAACCGGTGCGGTTGTTAGGGACGGACTGTTCGGTAAGGTGATAGTGAAGGTTGTCCCTGTCCCAATAGTCGATTGCACCTCAATTTTACCGTGATGTAGATCAACATAACTCTTGGCGATGGCAAGCCCTAAACCCGTCCCCTCACGCGAACGCGAATCCGAGTTGTCAGCCTGATAAAAGGGATCAAAAATGTGTCCGATTTGTTCCGGTTTGATGCCGATCCCCGTATCCTGAACATTGATCTGCCATTCGTCAGAGCTTTTCCGACGGAGATGAACGGACACATGCCCTTGTTCGGTGAATTTGATGGCGTTCCCCACAAGATTTTTGACCACCTGTTTGATCTGCATCAAATCACACTGAACCTCTTTAGGCAGATCTGCCTCCATCTGCAAGTTGAGGTCAATGCCTTTACCCAAAGCCAGACTGCGCAGGGACATCACCGTGCTGGTGATAAAGTTTTCATCCTGAGGGTTCACGGTGCTAAAGTTGGGCTGGATGCGCCCCGAAGAAACCTTGGCCAGATCGAGGATGCTGTTGATCAGGGTGAGTAAATGTTCCGCATTGGAGCGGGAGTCTTTGAGCATTTTCTGCTGTGTTTGGGAAAGTGGCAGGGCTTCCTTTTTATCTTTGATCATGCCTGCTTGCAGAATCCCAATAAAGCCGATGATTGCGCCCAACGGGGTGCGCAATTCATGAGACATGATCGAGAGGAATTGATCCTTGGCTTTGTTTGCCCGTTCGGCTTCACTTCGGGCCACCTGCGCAACTTTGAGGGCCTGTTCTGTTTCACGTCGGGAGGCTTCCAAAAAGAGCAGGCGACTGTCCGACTCGTTGCGCAGCAGGTAAAGCAGGATGGCAATCCCAATGAGAGCAATGGTGTAATTGGTGATGAACTCCACTCGAATCGTTTCATATTGGGGATTAAATAAAGCCACAATCACCAATAATCCAATAAGTACACCCGTGGTCGTGAAGATTGCCTCACGGGGGAGCACCATTGCAACCACCACCAAAGACATAAAACTGGCAGTGATGGCCACATTGGAGGCCGAAAGCGGGATAGTCAGGATAAAGACCGAAAAAATGATAAAAGTCCCCACCAGCAGGTACCCCGAAAGGGTGATTCTGCCTTTGGAAACAGCGATTGCGGATAATACCAGCAGCACCATCACCAGCACTTCAGCACTGGGGTAGGAAATAAGCTCCCACCCACCTCCAAAAATCAAAAGGGAGGAGAGCAGGGCGAGGATGTCGATCACCAAGATCGCCACGATCAGGGTTCGGATGGTGCGCTCCCGAAAGATTAGGTTGGGATCAGTGGTGCGCGGCTGAAACCAACGGGTTAAAGATTGAGTCACGGTCATCTCAGATACTTCGTCTTTCTAATGGATCAGGCCCATTTGATGGAGCAGAAATCCGAGGGCTTTGCATGATTCGTTCCGCAAATTTCGCCAGTTCTTCAACCTGAATCGGTTTCATCATGACAAAATCGGCATTGTCCATCTCGTCGATTAACATATGAGGGTTTGCAGTCACCACCACAATGAACATATCCTGACAGCCGGGCAGTGAACGCACTACTTCGAGGACGCCATTCCCGCTTAGAATGGGCATATTGAGGTCTAAAAACAGGGCGTGAAAACAGCGCTTTTTAAGCGTTTCGAGGGCTTCATGCCCGTTAAAGACAGATTCGACTTCATAACCCACAAACTCAAGGACAGATCGGATGATGTCCTGAAAAGCAGGGTTGTCGTCTGCGATGAGCGCCGTTGTGACCATATTTGCTCACCTAGATTGACTGGACAGCAGATGAAAACGGATACGACGCCGGTTTGGGAACAAGCATTCGATGCAGTGTCTGCGTCGTCCCCGAAACATGCTGATGAGCGCGAAATAAGCTTAATAAGTACCCATCACAGTTATCATTCTTGTGGCGACTGCATATTGCTGATTACAGTAAGATACCCATAGAAGCATACACACAGCCCCGTTCACATGTTATCACGGGTTTGGGGTTCGTATGATTACGGTTTTATAACATCAGAATGTGAAGTACGCAAGCCGAATCTTCCCCACTGCAAGGCAGATTCGGCTTGTGGAGACAATCAGGCGGGCGAGGATTTGTGCTTTTTGACGAAGGAAATCAGGTTTTGAGTATCGTCAAAAGACCATTCATAAGCCGTGATCACCCATTGGTAGTTTTGCCAGTAGAGGCGACCCTGTGAGGTCGCCCCTACTACCGTACCGACGGTGATCAAACAAGGGCGTGGGGTTGATCAGCGCCCCATCATGACACTCTTTTTTAAAGGCGAGGTGGGACGTTCTTTGCCCCCTTCAGAGGTGCCTTCAAAAGGCTTCACACGCTTCGCAGTTGCGGGCGGGTTGACGGGCAGCAGGATATTTACGGTTGTGCCCGGAAGTTTTTCGGGATCATAACTGGGGCTTTCGACCCAGATTTTGCCCCCATGCCCCTCGACCATGCCTCGCGCAATGGTCAGCCCCAAACCGGGGCCAGCACCCATAAATTTGGTTGCCCCGGTGGAGTGCAGACCCGGATCAGCAATGCGGAAGAATTTCTCAAAGATCAGTTCATGGTACTTGGGATCGATCCCGATGCCCGTATCCTTGATCGAGATCACGACCTCATCTTGTTTGGTTTTTTCGTTCTGCTGGGCCTTCGCGCTGATGTCGATTCGACCGCCGTCAGGGGTGTATTTGATCGCGTTCAGGACGATGTTTCGGAATGCCTGCACCAAGCGCTGCATATCGGCCTGAACTGAAGGTAATGCCTTTAGACCTCGTGCTGTCAACTGAAGTTTGCGCTGATTGATCGCTTCCGCCAGCGGCTCAATGGCCAGTCGCATAATGTTGTCAATGGTGGTGGGGGAAAACCGCAAGTCCATCGCGTCCAAGCCCAACTGACTCACATCAAGCATATCCGCGATCAACTGCTCCAGACGGTCAGTGGCTTTGCGCAGATTGTTGGTTAAACCCGTGACCTGATCGGGATCTACAATGCCCTGCTCATTAACTGCTTCGAGAATATCAGTGTAGCCTCGAAGCTGCGCCAATGGGGTACGCAGTTCGTGGCTGGCAATGGTGATGAAGTCAGTCTTGACCCGGTCTAACTGCTCAAGCCGTTCTTTGGTCTTGATGATGTCCACGTTCAGTTCTTGGGTTTCGTCGCGGGCTTTGCGGATGTCCGTGAACAGACGTGCATTCCGTAGAGCGACTCCCGTTTGGGCTGCGATGGTCGCCATCAGATCAAGTTCAGGAATGGAGTAAGCGTCATCGTTCACTTTGGTGCCCGCAGCCAGCAGCCCGATCACCTGCCCCTGCACCACAATCGGAGCATAAGCGCTCATCCGAAGCTGCTTAAAAAAGGAGAGCAGTTCTGGGGCAGTGCCGGTGTATATTTGGTTGAATTCCAGATCGTACTGGCGCAGCACCTGAAGTTTGTCAAAGAGGGTGACATAAAGGGGGCTGTCTTTGGGAATCCAACCGCGCACTTCCGGCATACTGCTGAAAGCGCTCTCCATTGGCTCAAGGCGGATGGTGTCATTATCGTCACGAGTAGCGAGGATCAATCCAGCATGGCGCGCCCTCAGGCTGCTGCGTACCATGTCGATCACCAGATCGGAGACTTCGGGCAGTTCGACCACACCAGTCACTTTTTGGCTGTAAAGGCGCACTGCGGAGGTGGGGTCTTCGCGGGGGGAGCCAAAGAGCCTGTTCATCAACCCCAAAACCAACCCATGCAGCGGAATATAGGCAAGTGCCGTGGCAAAAGACAAGCCGATGATCGCCAGCACCCGGTTGGGCAGATTGGGATCAAGGGCCAGCGCTGCTGCAATGGTCACAAACGAGACCAAGGCCACAACCCCAGTGGTTAAGGCTGCGGTTACGGTGGCCCGGATCACCTGTCGCAGATCAAAAACCTGATAAGCGCTTGCGCCGTAGACCGCCCCGATAATGCCCACAAAACTGACCAACCAGCCAATTTCCTTGAGGAACTGACTTCCGCTCACCCCAAGCACTTCGCCCAAAATGACCAACGGTGCAATCAGCATCCAGTAAATGGCGCGGTTGGAGATCTCGGCCAGATGGGAGGTCACATAGCTGTACAGGGCGCTGAACAGAATCACGCCACCTAACACAGCCCATCCGATGAGGGCTAAAAGTCCGGGGACATCCGCGGCAGAGAAGATCTTCGCCAGCCACCCGGGTTGCCCAATCGTGATGGTTTTATCCGGTGCTTGCACGGATACTATTGCCAGTGCAACCCACCACACGACCCCAACCCCCAAAACAATGATCCCGCCTCGCTGTCCAAAGTAGACCAAAGAGAGGAGTGTGAAGGCGATGATCATAGCACTTGCAAGCAGTACATAGACCGCTGGTTGGGTCAGCCCTCCGATAAACAACCCCGCATATGGTCCCAGATGAGCATCTGTGACGAGGATGTTGATCGCCTTTGCCAGCAGCCCGGTGATCAGCACTGCTAACAGTTCCCGATACAACCCTCCTTGGCGTGCCCGTCCTCGTGCCGCAATTGCGATTAGCAGCACAAAGCCGATGCACAGCCCGGCGGCAAATACGTATGAAAAAGCGATTTCCATAAGTTAGGTTGGCTCCGTCTTTGCAGAACAGCGAACTACTGCCCCAGAGATCATTGTACCCATAATCTGGTTTTGCCCGCACCCTTGATCTCTCAGAGTCCTTGAATTAAAGTAGACAGCTTGAAATTCCGCCTGAGTAAAGCGCTGAGGTGCGGAGGTTGCGAAAGCTGCCTTGAACATACTGATTCTAGGTGAAGATGTAAAATCGGTGAATATCCTGACCTTTATCCTGCGTCAGGAAGGTTATGATGTATCCAGCGCGGTAGACCCGGCGCAAATTGAGCGAGTCTGGGCGGATCAATTAACAGACCTGCTCATTCTCGATGAAGGTGAGATCGATGGGGCCCTACTGCGCCGGATCGAGATGATTCGGGGTACCTCCTCCGTGGCGATGATGCTTTTGGCCAACCCTGCCTCAGAAGTTGATCTCATCGATGCTTTTGAAGCCGGAATCGATGACTATCTGGTAAAGCCCTACAGTTATCAAATTCTGCTAGCGCACGTCTATACCCAACTGCGCCGGGCCCGAACAGTACCCAGCTCGCTAGTGCCTAACCTGACGGCTGCCAACGTGAGCCTCGATCCCGAACGCCACACGGTCACGCTGCCCAATGGTGACTCCAAACAGCTTACAAATTTGGAGTTCCGGCTAATGTACAGTTTGGTGGTCAATCGTGGGCATGTCCTCAGCACCGAAACCTTGATCGAAAAGGTCTGGGGCTATACCGGGGAAGGTGACAAGAACTTGCTCAAAAGCCTGATCAGCCGGCTCCGGGCAAAAGTGGAATCCTCCTCGCGGGAGCCAAAACTGATCACCACAGTTCCCGGCGTGGGATACATGTTCAGCCCGGATGGGGGGTAACTTTTTGATGGGGTGGGGGTTTACCTACTCATATTGGCCCGCTAGACGAGTCTTTATTGCCGCGCCTGCGGTGCGGTTTAGTGATAATAGATACCAATTCACGGAGTTCTAACGATGCGTATTTTGATCTTGGGCGGTGACGGCTATCTTGGCTGGGCAACCGCAATGCACTTCTCAAAGCGTGGGCATGAGGTCGCGGTGGTCGATAACTTTCTGCGCCGACGCCTGCACATGGAGCGCGGTACAGACAGCCTGACCCCTATTCATTCCCTGCAAGAGCGAGTGCGAGTGTGGGGTGAACTCACTGGCAAACACATCGCCACCTATATTGGCGATCTCCAAAACTGGCAGTTTGTGGAGCATGTGTTTAAGGAATTCCGCCCAGAGACCATCGTTCACTATGGGCAGATTCCGAGTGCGCCCTACTCCATGATCGATGTGCATCATGCGGTTTTCACTCACCAAAATAACGTCATCGGTAATTTGCATGTCCTCTTTGCGATGCGTGACTACGCCCCTGAGTCCCATCTGGTGAAACTGGGCACAATGGGTGAGTACGGCACCCCCAACATCGATATTGAGGAAGGGTACCTCGAGATCGAACACAAGGGGCGCAAAGATCGCCTGCCCTTCCCCAAGATTCCGGGGTCAATGTATCACCTGACCAAAGTTCACGACTCCCACAACATTCACTTCACCTGCCGCATCTGGGGGCTGCGCGCCACCGATCTCAATCAGGGCGTGGTCTATGGCATTGCCACCGACGAGTCCGAAATGGATGATCGCCTGATCAACCGTTTTGACTACGACGAATCCTTTGGCACGGCCCTCAACCGCTTCTGTGTGCAGGCCGTGATGGGTATCCCGCTCACTGTGTATGGCAAGGGCGGTCAGACTCGGGGTTACTTAAACATCCGCGACACCCTCCAGTGTGTTGAATTGGCCACGCTCAATCCCGCAGCGAAGGGTGAATTCCGGGTCTTTAACCAGTTCACGGAGCAGTTCTCCGTGCGCGAACTGGCACTCAAGGTGCAGGAAGCAGGGCGTCAGTTGGGTATCTCGGTAGAAGTCGCCCACTACGAGAATCCTCGTGTGGAGATGGAAGAACACTACTATAATGCCCAACACACCAAACTTCTGGAGTTGGGGCTGAAGCCGCACTTTCTCTCTGAAGAACTGGTCGAAAGTGTGATCAACCGGGTGAATCAGTTTAAGGATCGGGTGATCCCCGATGCCGTTGTGCCTCGCATCCGCTGGAAGACTGGTGATCAAGAAAAGAAGGTCGAGATCGTTCAGCGTGAACCCGGCAAGTAACCCTTAACAGCTTGTGATAGGGCACGGCTTTAGTGACCGTGCCCTGCGCTTTTCACCCCGAGTACCCACTGAAAACCCCCATCGATTTGTGAGTGCTGCCCCAATGCACTGCTGCTGGTTAGGAAATACTGCCCCCTACCGCGCTACTACCAATCCTAGAGGGTTTTGGGCCGGTCTGGGTGTGAACGATGCAGGCATTCCCGGATCAAGGTTTGAGATGATAGCCCTATGATTGCCCAGTGGAGGCTTGTCCGAGGGCGCACAAAACGGTATATTGACGGTATACTGCCAACACTCTGGCTAAGAAGTGATTCTTTGAGGGATGGAGCTTTATGCCCGCGCTTGATCTTGGCATTGTGATCGTCAATTGGAATACCTGTGACCTTCTACGGGACTGCTTACGGTCCGTGCGTGAGAGCGATTCCAGCATAACCCGGCGGGTGATCGTGGTCGATAACGCCAGCCCTGATAACAGTGTGGCGATGGTGCAGGCGGAGTTCCCCGAAGTAGAGGTGATCGCCAACACCGAAAACACGGGTTTTGCCCGTGCTAACAATCAGGGGCTGTACCTGTTGGGGTACGGGCAAGCGGGCACTGAATCGCCTCGTTATGGACTGCTTCTGAATCCTGATACAGTGGTACCCCCAGACGGCTTTCGACGGATGATTGATCGCCTTGACGATGATCCTCAGATCGGGGCAGCGGGTCCCCGTTTGATCATGCCCAATGGCAAACTTGACCTTGCGTGCAGGCGCAGCTTCCCTTCACCAGAAGTATCAATGTGGCGGATGCTTGGGTTGAGCAAACTATTTCCCAAAAGCCGCTTGTTTGGGCGGTATAATATGACCTATCTTGATGAGCACCTCGAAACCGAAGTGGACTGCATCGTTGGCGCGTTTATGATGGTGCGCCGAGAAGCCATCGACAAGATCGGGTTGTTAGATGAAGTTTTTTGGATGTATGGAGAAGATATCGATTGGGCGTTCCGAATCAAACAAGCAGGCTGGAAAGTGCTGTACTACCCACAAGTGACAGTGCTTCACGTCAAACGGGCAGCAAGTCGGCAGAATCCCCGAACCCGGCTGGAGTTTCAACGCGCAAGCCTGATCTTTTATCGCAAACATTACGCCCGCACCACACCACGTTGGCTGCATACGTTAGTTCTGACCGGGCTGCTGCTCAAGGGGGGACGGGCACTGTGGGCGGACATTCGCAAGTGAGCGCGCCACCGCAACCGCCGCAGCGAGTCAACGATCTGCCCCGACTTAAGTCGTTTTTGGGCTTTTTGCTGGTGATGATCGATTTGCTGGCGATCATTGGCGCTTTTGGGCTGGGCTATTTTGCGCGCCGCCGACTACCGATTCTCAATGCGCCTGTGGATCCACCCACTTTTTCGTTTTACATGCCCATCCTGATCATTCAAACCCTGACTTTAATGACCGTCTTTTTTCTGGCGCGGCTCTATCACCAGCGTCGCGCTGTGAGCCGGATTGATCAGGCCTTCCTGATCGCCTCCTCAGTCTCGATTGGGGTGGTCATGACCAATGGTCTTACAACCATTCTGCTCAAAGGTACGGACATCGGCTCTGATTATCCCCGTCAGATGGTGGTTTACGTGTGGTTGTTCACAGTTCTTACGGTGATCTTGGGACGGGAAATTCATCGTTTATTTGTGATCGTCCTGCGGCGGTTTGGTTTGGCGCGGGATCGGGTGGTAATCGTGGGCAGCGGTGAGACCGCTCAGTATATCGCCCAACATATCTATAACAGCCGCTATTTGGGCTATCGAATCATCGGAACTATCAATGGCGCTGATCATGAACTTCTGCCCGGTATTCCGGTCATTGGCACCCAAGAGGATATGCCCCGCCTGATCGACGCCTACCGTATTGATGAGGTCATCATCGCAGTGCCCGAATCACCCCGCGCCGATCTAGCCCAGTTGGTTTCATTATGCCAGCGGGGGCGGGTAAGTATCAAAATTTACCCTGACTTGTTCGCTTTTATGGCGGGTGGCATGTCGGTTGATGACATGGGCGGAATGCCCTTACTCACTGTGCGCGATATTGCCATGCGTGGGTGGAAGCTGGCCCTCAAACGCACTGTTGATGTGGTGGGTGCAGTGGTGGGCTTGGTGATGCTTTCGCCCCTTTTTTTACTCACGGCTATCCTGATTCGCCTTGAATCCCCCGGCCCGATCTTCTTTCATCAAGAACGGATGGGGCTGGATGGACGCCCATTCCCCATGATTAAGTTTCGTTCGATGCGCTCTGATGCGGAGAAATCTGGCCCCGGCTGGACAACCAAAAATGATCCCAGAGTCACCCGTATGGGCAAGTGGATGCGCAAGACCAACTGGGACGAAATTCCCAATTTGATCAATGTCCTCTTGGGGCACATGAGCCTTGTGGGACCACGCCCAGAACAAGTTCACTTTGTGCAGCAGTTCCGCGATAAAATTCCGCGCTACATGGAGCGTCACCGGGAGAAGTCAGGCATGACCGGATGGGCACAGGTGAATGGGCTGCGTGGGGATACCTCGGTTGAGGAGCGCATTAAGTTTGATCTGTGGTATGTCGAACACTGGTCACTAGGGTTAGATATCAAAATCCTGATCCGAACCGTTTTTCAGACGATTCTGGGTAGAAGTAAAAATGCATACTGAGACACTCTGCTGAGGCTCTGGTCGCGCTCCTGCGGTGGAAGTGGCACAGTGTTTGGCAGAGCACCAGTAGGGGGGAATCTTTGCTCGAAATTCTATTTATCTTCCTGCTCACCTTGCTGAACGGAGTTTTCAGCATGGCTGAGACAGCGCTCTTTCGGGCCCGAAAGGCGCGCCTCAAACAGCTTGCCAACGATGGTGATGAAAATGCGCGTATCGCATTGGAACTCGCAGGGAATCCGGAGCCATTTGCAGCCACCACCCAGATCGCCATCACCGTGATTGGGATCGCCTCCGGCGCGGTGGGGACGGCAGTTTTTATTGAGCCGCTGGCCAACTTTTTCAAAACACTGCCCCTATTGGCCCCAGCGGTCACATGGCTCCCCGGCGTGGTTGTGGTGGTCGTGGTGAGCTATCTCACACTGGTGGTTGGGGAACTTGTGCCCAAGCAGATCGCTCTGAACTCTCCCGAAGCGATCACCGCACGCTTGGCTTCGCCCATGCGCTGGCTGATCCGCCTGACTGCGAGACTGCGCCTCAATCAGTTCCTCAATGGTAGTTCCAAACTGGTATTGAGCCTGTTGGGGGTACGTCCCTCCGATGAGCCAGAGGTGACCGAAGAAGAGATCAAGGTCATGATGGATCAGGGTACCGCGGGCGGGATTTTTGAGGAAGGCGAACGCCAGTTGATCAACCGGGTGTTTCGCTTGGACGATATGCGCATCGGGGCGATCATTACCCCGCGCCGTGATGTCACATGGCTTGATGTGAACGACAACGCCGTTGTGATTGGACGGAAAATCGCCAATTCAGGGCGTTCGCGTTTCCCCGTGGCGGAGGGCAGCCTCGACAATGTAATTGGGGTGGTGCGGGCCAAAGATATCCTGATTAAGGTGCTGGCCAATGAGTCGGTCAATCTGCGTGAGGTGTGCCATAAAGCCCTCGAAGTGCCCGACAGCCTCTCGGTACTGGAGATGCTTCAGCGCTTCCGTCAGTCGGATTCCCATCTGGCCGTGGTATTTGGTGAACACGGAGGGTTGGAAGGGGTAATTACCATCACCGATATTCTGGAACAGTTGATCGGTGGGGTGTCGCTTTCCAACGAGTCGCCGGAGCCGTCAGCAGTTCTTCGTGAGGATGGTTCGTGGCTGCTGGATGGGATGATCCCCATTGATGAACTCAAAGACCTGCTCAAGATTAAAGACCTGCCTAGTGAAACCGATGGGGACTTTCGCACCCTAAGCGGATTTGTGATGAAACAATTGGCCCGGGTACCCGAACGTGCTGATAAGTTTGAGGCAGCCGGTTACCACTTTGAAGTGGTTGATATGGATGGCAAGCGCGTCGATCAAGTTCTGGTCACCCGCGAGACGAAGGAGTAGCGGCATCAATGCCGATCTTTGTGATTTTTGTGTTCGCCTCGGTGGTTTTTGGGGCGGGGGCGATGCTTGCTCCTGCCCTGCCCACCTATGGCCCGCGCATCGGGCTTGCCGGCGCGCTCACCCTCGCTTTTATTACTGCCGGGGCGATCTTTATCGCAGCCCTTTTTGGCTGGGATACCCTCGTGATTGACTATATGTGGTTCGCGGCCATCGTGGGCATCTTCTTCACTGGGACACTCTCAGCGGGTATGTTCCGGGCAGAGGCAGAAGGTGGTACACGGGTTTATGCAGGGTGGCCCGGCCCTCGTGAACTGGCTTTTTTGCTGCTGGTTGGGGTGATTTTCACTGTGCCCGCGCTGGTCTTTCCGGTGCCGCTGGATACCGATGCTCAGGGCTTTGGGCTGCTTTCGCTCTCACTGCGTGACAGCGGCAGCCTGACCACCCTTGCCCCCTTTCATCCAGAGATCGAATACCTGTACTCGCCCGGATTCCCGGCACTGGTAGCCTATCTGGGTGGGCGGCTGAATGCAGGTCTACACACTATCCAATTTGGGGCGGGGGTGGTGTTATGCATTCTTTTGGTGTGGGTAGCCTACGATCTAGGCAACGAGATCGATCCGGGTGAGAATCGACGCACCGGGATCGCCTTTGGGGTAGCGGCCTTGCTCAGTTCTGGACTGATGACCGCCTTTCTCGATTCGCACTACACAGCCCTTCTGGGATTGGTGTTCAGTCTAGCGTTCCTGACCTTTGTCCTACGTTATCATCGTGAGGGCAAACGGGCGGATTTTTGGGCAGCGGCCGTGTGTCTGGCCGGCGTGCCCCTTGCCCAGCCCGATATGACGGTGATCTTGATCGTGGGCTATGTACCGTGGTTGGTGAGCATGTGGGCAGCCCATCCTCGCCCCAGCATACGCCGCTGGTTAGGTTTGGCGGTGGGCATTCCCGCCCTTGCCCTGATCGGGATTTCACCGTGGGTGATCAAACTTTTGCCCCTTTTAGCCTCGGAGATCAGTTCACCTTTTGAGATCAGTTCGTCCCACTTGATCACTGCGACTGTCTACCATTTGACCATCCTCCCTTTTGCCCTCGGTGGGATCGCCCTTGCTCTACGCCGCCGCAATCCCTTTGATCTGCTCATGGTTGGCTGGCTTCTGTTGGTGGTGGATTTATCTAGTGTGGGCGTCCTTAAGGCAATTATGCCATGGATGCCGCTTTTTAAATATGATTACCCCTTTAGTGTGGCATGGCATGGGCCGATCATCCCCTATCTGTATTTTGGGGCCAATGCTTTTTTGTGGCTTACCGAACGCATCGGGCGGGAACCATGGGAACGCTGGCTCACCCGCATCAGTTTACCCTTGATGGGCGCGGTCGGTGGGATCGTGCTGATCCTTGGGGCTGCGGCAGGATCGCTGTCCGTGGCCAGCAAAAACACCCCCCTTCAGCTTTACGGTGCATTCTCTTCTAAGGCCGATGTGCAGGCCATGACATGGCTTCGTGAGAACACACCCCGTGATACCCTGATCCTCAACCATCCGGGGCCACATGAAGGCGATTGGGTTCCGGTAATCAGTGCACGAGAGGCAGTTTTCTTTCGCCCACAGCCGTTTTTTCGCCACACCGAAACTGTTGACTCCCGGCAGAAAGCCCTGCTGCGCTTTTGGGAAAATCCCAATGATCCAGCGCTAGGAGAACTGCTTCGCCGTTATGGGGTCGATTACGTGATCGTGCCTCAGATCATGGTCAAACCGGAGCTTCTTCAGCAGATGTTCCGCTGGCGTCCGCCACTCTCAGAAGGGCTGTATCAGGTCCCGACCGATGCGCCCTACCTTGAGTTGGTCATCGATTTTGAGGGTGCGCAGGTTTTCCGGGTGCGCCCCTAAGCGCGCTTTGGTTTATGGTTTGCGGCAGTACACCCGCACCCACGCATCATGCCCCACCAGATCGGATGGGGGCAGACCTTCAATGGGAATTTCAAAAAGGTTAGGGGCGGGTGCAAGCCACTGCCGCACCTTATCGCTTTCAAGGGCCGAATAGGTGGTAACAATCAAGTGTCCACCGGGCAGCAGCAGGGTAGGGACGGTCTCAAAAAAACGCGCCCACGTGCTGGGGACACCATCCACATTGGGGTGACGAGCAAGGATCAGGTCAAATTGTGGGTGGGGAGCAAAGGGGAGTTGGGTTAGATCAGCGCACAGCCAATGAATAGAAGGTTCACGGTGGAAGGCCCGTTTTAGCCCATCCGAATCCTGATCCAAGCCGATAATGCCGGATTTTTCCCACTGACCGCGATACTGCTGAGCCGTATCACAATCCCCACATCCGGCGTCGAGGACGAGTACCGGATGGGGGAAATACCTCAAGAGACTCTCAAAGCGGTTCAAGACGCCTCAAGTTGAGCTATACGGAGACATTGGGGCGATATTCGCCAAAGACGTTTCGCAGCACCTTGCAGATTTCACCGAGGGTGGCTTCGCGCTCCACGGCCTCGACAAAGAGAGGCATGAGTGGTTCCGTCCCTTTGGCAGCCGTCTCTATCCGGGTCAGAATCTCGCTGACCTTAGCGTTATCGCGCTGCGCACGCAGAGCCGCAAGGCGTGCCCGCTGCTGCTGCTCAATGGCTGGATCAACGTGCATAGTGGCGATAGGCGCTTCTTCGCGCACGGTGAATTTGTTGACCCCCACAATCACCTGTTCCCCATGTTCGACCGCCCGCTGATAAGCATAAGCCGCGTCCTGAATCTCCTGCTGCACATAGCCTCTTTCAATAGCCGCCAGTGCTCCGCCCATATCGTCAATCTGCTGGAGATACTCCTTCGCCTTGGCTTCGAGGGCGTCGGTCAAACTCTCCACATAGTAGCTGCCCGCCATTGGATCGATGGTATCCGCGACCCCACTTTCGTAAGCGATGATCTGTTGGGTCCGTAGAGCCACCTGCACCGCTGTTTCGGTGGGCAGGGCGAGGGCCTCATCAAGGCTGTTGGTGTGCAAGCTCTGAGTCCCGCCCAGAACAGCCGCCAAAGCCTGAATGGTGACCCGGGCTACATTATTGATCGGCTGCTGCGCGGTGAGAGTGCTGCCGCCCGTCTGGGTGTGAAAACGAAGCTGCCACGACTTGGCATTGGTGGCCCCAAAACGCTCCCGCATGATGTGGGCCCACAGGCGGCGGGCCGCCCGGAACTTTGCCACTTCTTCAAAAAACTGGTTGTGAGCATTAAAAAAGAAGGACAGTTGGGGCGCAAAATCATCCACATCCATGCCGGAGTCGATAGCGGCTTTAACGTAAGCGATGGCGTTGGCTAAGGTAAAGGCGATCTCCTGTGCGGCGGTGCTGCCGGCTTCCCGAATGTGGTAACCGCTGATCGAGATCGTGTTCCAGTGGGGCACATTGGTCTTGCAGTAACGGAACAGATCGGTGATCAGGCGCATACTGGGTTCAGGGGGGAAAATATAAGTGCCCCTCGCAATATACTCCTTCAGGATGTCGTTTTGCACTGTACCCCGGAGTTTGTTTTCGGGCACCCCCTGACGCCGTCCCACCGCGATATACAGTGCCAATAACACCGTCGCGGGAGCATTGATGGTCATGGAAGTGCTGACCTGATCCAGCGGAATCTGGTCAAACAACTGGGCCATGTCCTGAATGCTGGAGATGCTCACCCCAACTTTACCAACTTCGCCCAAGGCCATCGGATCATCCGCGTCATAACCGATCTGAGTAGGCAGGTCAAAGGCCACTGAAAGCCCACTCTGCCCCTGTTGAAGCAGGAAACGATAACGGGCGTTGGACTCCTCGGCGGTAGCGTAACCCGCATACTGGCGCATCGTCCAGAAGCGGCTGCGGTACATGGTTGGCTGAATACCGCGTGTGAAGGGATAGTCTCCGGGGAAACCCAACTGCTGGACATAGACCATATCATCCCCGTCAGTGGGGATGTACAAACGATCAATGGGAATGCCGGACGAGGTGTAAAAACCGGGCGCACGTTCGGGGACTTTGCCCAGAGTCGGTTTTAAGGTGGTTTGCTCCCATCGTTCCTTCGCTTCAATGGAAGACATAGATGTTTTTGAGTCGGTCATACTTTACATTTCCTCACTTCAGTAACCATAGTGTACCTACCTCTGAGGGCTTTGACGCGGGGCGAGGATCACTTTTTTAGGGTGATGAAGCTCCTTGCTTTCATCAATCCAACTCACGTGCTAGGCGCTGAAGTTCGTACAACTTGGTCATTGCCTCCAGCGGACTCATCTCCTCCACCCGCAGCTTTTTGATCGCGTCCACCAGTACACTGTCAGGCTTAGGGAACATCGAAAGCTGCCCCTCTGGGACGCCTTTGGCGCGGGGTGCTGGGCGCATCACCGCCAGCGAAAAATCGCTTCGACCCGCCTCCAGATCATGCAGGATCTCAGTAGCGCGGGTGACCACCGCTTTGGGGATGCCCGCCAACTGGGCCACATGAATGCCATAACTGCGATCTGCCCCCCCCGATTGAAGTTTATGCAGAAACACCACATGGTCGCCTTCTTCGATTACCGCGACATTGTAGTTACGGACACGAGGCAGGATGTTCTCCAATTCGGTTAGTTCGTGGTAGTGGGTGGCAAAGAGGGTTTTGGCGTTGAGCCGTGGATTATTGTGGATGAACTCGATCACGGCGCGGGCAATGGCCAGCCCATCATAAGTGCTGGTACCACGCCCAATCTCATCCAGAATCAGCAGCGAGCGCGGGGTGGCCGCGCTCAGCAGCGCCGCCGTTTCGGTCATCTCCACCATAAAGGTAGAGCGCCCCGCGTGAATCTCGTCCTGTGCCCCAATCCGGGTGAAGATTCGATCCACAATCCCGATCTTGGCTTCATCAGCAGGCACAAAACTGCCGATCTGAGCCATCAAGGTGATCACGGCCACCTGCCGGATCGCGGTAGACTTGCCCGACATGTTTGGCCCCGTGATCAGGTGGATGCGCTGTTCCGGGTCAAAATAGTGATCATTAGGGATGTAGCGCTCCCCAACCAGCAGCTTTTCAACCACCGGATGACGCCCACCCCGGATCGCCAGCATATCCTCCCCGGTGATCTGGGGACGGCAGTACCCTTCGCGTGCGGCTACCTCTGCCAGACTCGCAAAAACATCGAGGTGAGCAACTGCCCGCGCCGTTTTGAGCAGTCTATCGGACAGAGTCGATAGTTGGGCGCACACTTCCTTAAAAAGCCGCGTCTCAATATCCAACATCCGTTCTTCGGCATTCAGCACCAGCGTCTCGTATTCTTTCAGCTCTGGGGTGATGAAGCGTTCCGCATTGGTCAGGGTTTGTTTGCGGATGTAGTCAGGCGGGACTTTAGCGGCATTCACCTGACTCACTTCGATGTAGTAACCAAAGACTTTGTTGAAACCTACTTTGAGCGATTTGATCCCGCTGCGTTCGCGCTCTATTGCTTCTAGTCCGCTGATCCACTCGCGGGCGTGGCGGGTGTTGTGCATCACCTCATCGAGTTCAGGGCTGTAACCGGGGCGAATCACCCCAATGCGCTCATTGAGGATATTAGGAGGATCATCACTGATCGCAGCGTTGATTAGATCGATCCCTTCCCGGCAGGAGTCGAGGCGATCCCGAAGTCCAGCCAGTGCGGGTACATCGAGGATCGCCCGATGTAGGGCTGGAATGCTCTCTAGGCTTGCCCGCAAAGCCAACAGGTCGCGGGGGGCGGCGATCCCAGCCAACACCCGGTTGGTCAGTCGCTCAATGTCAGAGACAGGCTTGAGGGCTTCAAAGACTTCTGCCCGACGCCGTCCTTCCTGATAAAGGGCATCAACGGCATCAAGGCGGGCAGTGAGACGGGATCGGTCGAGCAGCGGTTGGTTGATCCAAGCGCGCAGCAGACGCCCACCCATTGGGGTGGTGGTCTGATCCAAAATACTCAACAACGATCCCCGCGCTTTGCCGCCTCGGATGGTCTCGGTGAGTTCGAGGTTGCGTCGGGTATTGGCGTCCAACACCATATAGCCCGAAGTGTCATAATAATGCATCCCCGTCAGTTGAGGCAGGCTGGTTTTGTGGGTCTCGCGTAGGTACTGGATCAGCACCCCAGCGGCGCTTACGGCCAGTGGTTTGTCGCCCACCCCAAAGCCATCCAGCGTCCTCACCTCAAAATGATCAAGTAGGGTTTGGTGGGTGAGGGCACCACCAAAAGTATGATCCGGACGAGGGGTCAAAAACGCCCCATTGGGTAAAGAAATCCCCTGATCGGCCCATTGGCGCGGGATCAGCACTTCACGGGGGGCAAGCCGTGCCAACTCTTCTAGAACGGACACAGGTGCTTCGGCACCGCTTCCGGTTTTAGGGTCTTTGCCTTCAATTTGGGTGAGGGCGAATTCCCCAGTGGTGATGTCCACATATGCCAAACCTACCCGTTGCCAGTTGCCATCACGACCGGTTTCGGGGCAGAGCGCTAGCAAGTAATTGTTGCGACGCTGTTCGAGCATTTCAGGTGCAACGACCGTCCCCGGTGTGATCACTCTGGTCACATCACGGCGCACTAACTTTTTGCCCGGCGGCTCCATTTGATCTGCCACGACCACATGGTAGCCGCGCTCCACCAAGCGGGCAATATAACTATCTACACTGTGGTGAGGTACACCCGCCATTGGGATTTTGCCGCCCTTGTTGGAGCGGGCAGTGAGGACAATATCGAGTTCACGGGCGACAATCTCCGCATCGGCATCAAACGCCTCGTAGAAGTCCCCTAAACGAAACAACAGAATTTTATCAGGATACTGGGCCTTAATGTCCAGATACTGCTGGCGCATCGGGCTGAGATCGTCGTTCATCCGTCATCCTGCCGAAACCATCCGATCAACACCGCATAATTGTAGTGCAGAACACCTCACGGCTCTAGGGCTGTCTTGTACGTTTCTATCCTTCTCTATAAAGGTGAAGGGTTACCATGAGGGTAAAAGAGGCGGGTACGAAACAGCAAGTCTGGTTACCCTCACAATTCGGCTTCATAAGAGGAAAAACCTCAGCCTGTCAGCTTGTCACAATTGCTTAAGATCGTAAACTGTGCTACCCTACTCTGGGATTTATCATGGAGGTCTCATCTTGACTTTCGGATCAAGTGGCAATCGGCGAGGCTTGGCGCTCGGCGTAAAACGAG
Organism: Anaerolinea sp.; assembly: GCA_014879835.1. Lineage (GTDB taxonomy): Bacteria > Chloroflexota > Anaerolineae > Aggregatilineales > UBA2796 > UBA2796. The sequence goes on along the minus strand of JACSRJ010000178.1, from coordinate 1,792 downwards.
GCTTTAAGCGCACTACACGAGTCGACGCGCCTCCTCCTGCTGCTCCGGGGGAACGCATCTTGGATGGGATTCCGGGCTTTTTGGTTTGGGTCAGTTTAATCCTTGTCAGTGTGGGTGCAGTCTATGCGCCTATTCCCGTGGTGACTGTCGGAGCTTTGATCGGCGCCTATATGGCCGTGCGAATGCTCATGGCTGCTACCGCCAATCTCATGGGGCTGCGCCGCATTCGCCAATGGGAACGCACCGACTGGCGGGCAGAATATGAACGCCGTAAAACTGCTCACAGCCTCGCGTGGGAGCAGGTTCGGCATGTGATCATCATCCCCAACTATAAAGAAGAACTCAGTGTGCTGCGGGGAACACTTACCCGGCTCGCTGCTTCACCACTCGCCCGAAACCAGATCATTGTAGCGCTGGCAATGGAAGCGGGCGATCCCAATGCGGCTAGCACTGCTGCTACCCTTCGCGCTGAATTTGAGAATCAATTTTTGAGCATTCTCCCAACCCTCCACCCCAAAGGCATCGCGGGTGAGGTGGCAGGGAAATCATCCAATGTGGCGTGGTCGGCCCGCCATGTGGCCAAAACACTGGTGGATGAGATGGGAATTTCGCTCGACCAGACGGTGGTGACGGTGGGTGATGCCGATTCGATCCTACATGTTCACTACCTAGAATGTCTAAACTGTCTATTTGCAGTCTCGCCTAAACGGCACATGGCGATCTGGCAGGCTCCCATTCGTTACAATGGGAATGTGTGGGATGTCCATCCCTCACTGGCCATTGTTCAAGCCTATTCGGCTGCATGGGAACTGGCCTACATGTCAGGGTCATGGTGGCAAGCGCTGCCCATGTCTACCTATTCACTGGGGATGCGCCTTGCTGCTGATGTGGGTTTCTGGGACGCAAACGTGATCGCCGAGGATTGGCACATGTTCATCAAGTGCTACTTCGGGCGACAAGGACTGCTCGAATTTGCGCCCATTTACCTACCTTTTTCGGCCTGTTCGGTTACGGGGGATACCTTTCTTGAATCCTGCCGTAATCGTTATACCCAGACCCTTCGTCACGCATGGGGCGCAAAGGAGATTGGCTACACCATTAAACGCATGGTCGAAAAGCCGATTCCGCTGCATCGGGCGCTGCGGGTGCTGCTGCGGGTCTCGCACGATAACCTGATGGCAGGCGCGGGCTGGGTGATCATGACCGTGGGCACACAGCTTCCTCTGGTGCTCAACCCTAAACTGTTCTCAGAGCGCTTTTTTGCGCCTGAATTCCTGCTCATTCAAATGTCCCTACTGATGGTGATCACGGTGGGTATCCTGTTTTACCTGATCGACCTGAAGATGCGCCCACCCCGTCCCCGTGCCGTAACGCTGGTTGATATAGGCATGACCTTATCCAGTTTTGTGATCCTTGGTTTCCTCGTGCTGATCTTAGTGGCCCTGCCTGTCATTGAGGCCCAAACCCGGCTCATGCTTGGAGTCCCGCTGGAGTACAAGGTAGCACGTAAGGTCTAGCCCCTTGAACCTTGATCGGCTTTGCCCTCACCCCGGTGAGGGCAGCGGATACCCTCAAATGCCTTTTTGTCACCCTTTGACTCTGCGCACACATTCAAATTGTCGTACTTTCATCTGGGAAGAGGTGCTGAGTGGCGACCAATGCCCGTCATGATCGTTTAACCATCCGCCGACGCCGTCAGCGCCGTCTCCATCAAAGACAAATGCGCCAGCGCGGACTGATCAGCGCGATGTTGATCCTCACCCTGTTTGGGGTGGTGGGCGTGGTCATCCTG
>JACSRJ010000109.1 GCA_014879835.1 Anaerolinea sp. | reverse complement strand
TTACGGATCATCCTTGATGCCTTTGGCAGCGCCCGGTTGTTAACTTTTAACCGAGACGCCAGTTCCCGCGAACCGACTGCGGAGGTTGCCCATGAGGCCCTCATTTACGCTTGGGAGCGGCTCCGTTTGTGGTTGGACGAAAGCCGTGCGGATATTCGCCAGCAGCGGATGTTGGCAAGCGCCGCTGCCGAATGGGAACGAGCCCAAGGGGATGTGGGTTATCTTCTGAGCGGCACCCGACTGGCCCAATACGAGGAGTGGTCAGGCCAGACGGATATTTTGCTGACCCACACCGAGCGCGCCTTTCTGAGCGCAAGCAGCGCCGAACGTGAACGCCAGTCCCGGATCGAAGCTGAACGGCAAGCCCGAGAAGCCCGCCTTCAACGTCGCATCCAACAGTTTACGAGGGGTTTGGCGGGCATATCTACCTTTGCGGCCATTGTGGGTCTGATCTTGACCTTGATCGCCGTTGACCGCGAACGGCAGGCACGGCGGGAGGCGGCGGTTAACCGGAGTCTGCTGCTGGCAAATGCCGCCCTTGACGGGTATGAGGGTGAAGGGGCGGGTTATGGGCTGCCCCTAGCACTGGAAGCGGTCAACCTAGAGGATCCCCCGGTTGCCGCTATCAGTGCCTTGCAGCGGATGATCGCCGGTGCCGGAACCCGCGCCATTTTGCGTGATGCAGGCAGCGTCACCACGAGGGCAGTCGCTTTTTCGAGCGATTCCCGGTTTGCCCTCTCCGGGGGATGCGCTGAACCCAGTGAAAATGGCTGCATCTTGGGGGAGGTACTGCTGTGGGATATGGGCACCACCCAGCAGGCGAAGCGTTTTGTGGGTCACACCCGTGAGGTGATCGGGGTGAGTTTCGAGGGTGACTCAACAACCTTTGTCTCCGCTGCTCAGGATGGCAGCCTGATCGTCTGGGATACGGAGACGGGCGAGGTGATCCGCCGTGCCGAGGGTGCGGTTCCGGATTTCAGCCGTTTTGTGTTCAACGCCAAGGGTCAGGTAGGATTCTCCGCCTCCGCTGATGGGGCCCTCCTGATCTGGGATATTGGCAGCGGAAGCGCCCGTCGGCTCAAGCGCGACGGTTCAACCCCGGTCAGACAGATCGCCCTCAGCCCGGATGGCAGATATGCCGCTTTTGATGAGGGGCATGTGATTGTGGTGTGGGACGTGGGCGCAAACCTCCAGATCAGCCGTCTGGTGGGGCACAAGGATAACCTCACCGCCCTAGCATTCCGGGCACTCAGTGAGGGTTCCTACACCCTGATCAGCTCCAGCCCTGATGTACGCACCCTCCAATGGGATATTCAGAGCGGACGCATCCTGAAGGAAGTGGTTTTTGGGATCAGCGTTGTGGGGCTTTCGATCAGCCTCGATGGGCGTTATGCCCTGATGTGCAACAATAACTGGTTAGTGTTGTTTGATCTGGTAAGTTGGGGGATGCTTGAACGTGTTGACGAACGTTTTGGCAGTCCTGAACTGACCAGCATCAGCCCCAATAACCGCCGTGCCCTGATCGCGTATACCAACGGAACGTTACGTCTGAGTGATCTGCCTGCCCCGCTTGAAGTGCGCCGTTTTGAGGCGGAAGGACCTCTATATACGGTAGATGTGAGTCCGGATGGGCGTCATCTATTGACGGGTTCGCTCTCCCAAAGAACGATTATTTTGTGGGATCTGGAAACGGGGAAAGAAATCTGGCGTTTTGATACCGAATCAGAGGCTGCCGGAGCGCGTTTCAGCCCTGATGGGCGCTTGGCCCTCATGACTTCTAGCGGCACCCTCTCTGGGACTCGGAAGAGGCAGTTCTCTTTGGTGGATCTCGAAAGCAGGCGCGAACTTCATCACCTAGAAGGTCACCAATTTCCCCACAGGAGCAGTGCATTCAGCCCCGACGGGCGGTATCTACTCATCGGGACTTTGGAGTGGGGGGGCGCGTATGAAGGAGTCGGGGGAGGTGATCTGATCCTGTGGGATGCACATACGGGGGCACTCGTCCAGCGCTTTGATGAGACCCGCGCCGTCATGGCGTTGGCTTTCAGCCCTGACGGTAAATTGGCCGCAACCGCCAGTGGCGAGTTTGCCTCGTTGATCCCTTCTGAGCGGGGGTATCTCAAAATATGGGAGATTCCCTCAGGCAAACTGGTGCGGGTGTACGATCAGTGGCCTTCGCTTCAGTTTCCCTATGGTGTGGTCTGGGATCCCAACGGGCGTGATCTGCTGGTGGGTGGGGTGGATAATGTGGGCAGGTTGAACTTAGAAAGTGGCAAAATTACCCAGTTTTACGGGGGCTTAAAAACGGGCATAACCACCGTTGATTTCAGCCGCGATGGGCGGTTTATCGCGGGGGGGGACTATAAAGAACAGGGGAACCTTGCGGTCTGGGATGCGGCCACCGGAAAACTCATCCTCATCCAAATCGCCTACGCTGCTCCTATCTGGTAACTACTCAGGGGTAGGAGGAGGGAGAAGTTGACAACAACGCGCCGGAAAGAATAATAAAGGGGAT
>JACSRJ010000007.1 GCA_014879835.1 Anaerolinea sp. | reverse complement strand
GCCCCCACCCAGATCAGCACTTTGATTCCGGGCGCGTTTGGGGGGGATGCAGCCACATGGACGCCGCCGCCGCCAGCCAACATCTACGATGGACATTTCTTATTCCGCCGCCCCTTCAGTGAGGATCAGATCACCTATTGGGCCCGAAGCTACTCTTACGGCTCCACCAGTTTGGGCAGTTTGCGGGTGCATCACGGGCTGGATTTTCCCAATCCGGGGGGGACTGCCATCCTCGCCGCGGCTGATGGTGTCGTTTATTATGCCGGGCAGGATGTGGAGCGTCTGTTTGGGCCCCAACCGGACTTTTATGGAACGCTGGTGGTGATCGAACACCCTTTTATGTACGCCAGCGGACTGAAAATCTACACCCTGTATGGGCACATGCGTGAGGTCTCGGTGCAGACCGGAGATGCGGTCACTGCCGGGGAGATCATCGGCTACGTGGGGTCAAGCGGGGTGGCGGCGGGGGCACACCTCCACTTTGAGGTGCGCATCGGCGAACCGGAGAACTACTCTGCCACCCGCAATCCGGAGTTGTGGCTTCAGCCTTACCCCAACACGGGTGTGGTCATCGGACGGGTGCTGGATACCCTCGGCAAACCCCTTGAGGCGGTCATGGTGGAGATTAAATCGCCGGGGGTGTACTTTCAGGCGTGGACTTACAGCGGTTTCAGCGTGAACGGGGATCTTCAGTGGAACGAGAACTTCGTGATCCCTGACGCACCCGCCGGGTATCACACAATCACCATCACGGGCGCGGATAACCTGATCCGCTACCGCAATACGATCTATGTGGAGCCGGGCAAAGTGACCTTCGTTACCGCGAATATTCAACCATGAGCAGCAGTACTTCCTCCACGTCTGGTATGAGTCGGCAGGTACGTCTCGCATCCCTGATCATCGCCTCGTCGTTTGTGCTGAGCGCGGTTCTGGGCATGATCCGACAGGCCCTTATTGGCAGCATCTTTGGGGCAGGAATGCTCCTCGATTCCTTTTATGCGGCCTACCGCTTGCCGGAGATGCTCTTTACCCTTGTGGCCGGTGGGGCCTTGGGATCGGCCTTCATCCCGGTCTTCAGCCGACTGCGCAGCAGCCACGATGAAGCCTCTGCGTGGCGTCTGGCGAGTGCCGTCCTGACCTATGTGAGCCTTGCCGCCGTGGTTGTGACCATCCTGTGTACCCTTTTTGCCTCACAGATCGTGACTCTGATCCTGCTGCCCTCCGCAGGCGTAGAGCAGCAGGCGCTCACCACAGATTTGATGCGGATCATGCTCTGGACGGTGGTGATCTTCAGCGTCTCTGGTCTGGTGATGGGCATCTTGAACGCCAACCAGCGCTTTTTGGCCGCAGCCCTCGCGCCCAGCATGAACAATTTGGGTCTGATCCTCGGTGCGCTGCTGTTGGTGCCTTTGATGGGGGTATTTGGGTTGGCGGTGGGGGCCCTGCTAGGGGCGATCCTCCACTTTGCGATCCAGTTTCCTTCACTGCGGCAGGCTGCGCCTCCGCTGGGGGTCAACCTGAAGGTGCGCACCCCCGGTCTGGGTGAGGTGCTGCGCCTGATGATCCCCCGCATGATCGGGGCGGCTGCGGTGCAGATCAATTTTGTGGTCAATACGGCCATCGCCTCCGGCCTCGAAGTGGGCAGTCTGACCGCAATCACCGTGGCTTTCAGCCTGATGTTTGTGATTCTAGGGGTGATCGGGCAGAGTGTAGGCACAGCCATCTTCCCCACCCTTGCCCACCTCGGTGCGGAGGGCAAGATCGACAGCTACCGGGACACCCTCGCGGCGGCCCTTCAGAATGTGCTGTTCACTTCGATCCCGGCGGCTTTAGGGTTGTTGGTGGTGGCCCCCCCTTTTGTAGCCCTGATCTATGAGCGTGGTAACTGGACGACGGCGAACACCACCAGCGCCGCATGGGCCCTCCAGCTTTTCGCCTTGGGGCTGCCGGCCTTTGCGCTTCAGGAAATTTTAGCCCGTGCCTTTTACGCCCTGCGCGATACCCTCACCCCGGTCTTGATCGCCGTCGGCGGGATGCTGATTAATGTCGTCCTCAGCCTGTTATTGGTGCATTGGATTCGGAAAGGTGGTGTTGGGGTGATCAGCTCTGATGGGGGCTTCGGTGGGCTGGCCCTCGCCAATGTGCTGGCCACCATCCTCGAAAGTATCGCCCTGTGGTGGCTGCTGCGCCGGCGAATAGGGTCGCTCCATGATGGACGCATCCTTCAGGGGGTTTTGCGCACCAGCGGCGCAGCCCTGCCCATGTTTGGGGCCGCGGCTTTGGTCTTTGGGGCGGTCGGTATGGGGTCGCCGCTGCTGGCTTTGATTCTGCCCACAGCGGCGGGAGGGGCGGTCTTTGTGGTGACGGCCCTCTTGGTTGGCTCACCAGAAGTGCGGGCCATTTGGGGACGCCTTCGGGAACGTCTTGGGCGGGGCGCTTGAGGGAGCTACGAGGCAGATTCTGTAGGGGGTTGTGGGGGACGCGCCCTCACCAAAGGCTTTCACCCCTCTCCTAGCCGTACTCAGCA
>JACSRJ010000090.1 GCA_014879835.1 Anaerolinea sp. | reverse complement strand
CACCCAGCCAGCCCTTGCGCTGCAAAAAGTAGAGGAACATCAGGCGTCCCAGCAGGCGCTGGGTGAAAGCGTGGAGCTTATCGGTCTGGTCGGAATCCACAAATTCGCGCACCCCGGGGTTGTGTTTGCGGATCAGCTTACGGGCGCGTTCGTAGTGGCGGTGGTAGTCGTCGTAAAACTTGCGGGTGATGGTGGTGAGGTTAAAGGCTTCCGCCTGCGCCTGATAAATCTCCGCCCCGGTGCGCTTGTGGGCATGGATCGCGTTGAGGGTGTCGAGGTCATGGCGGGTGGCATCCCCTACCACCAGTTTGAGCTTGTTGACCCGCACATTGCTCTTGTTGGCTGTCCCCACCAAGCGGGGGTCTACAAAAAGCAGTTCGCGGTAATCACGGGTGAAGATAAGCAGTGCCGATCCCCGCTGCAAAGCGTGCCATGCCAGCCCGCGCAGGCGCGCCGCCCGCAGATCGTTGACCTCAAACAGATACACCGCGTGGCGTTGGTGTCGGCTGATCAGATATACCCGTCGCAGGTTTACCCGATCTGCTTCATCGAACTCCAACGCATCCAGTTCATCGGCTTCAAAAGCGTAGGGATGGGCAACATCATAACCCAAGGTGCGGAAGCAATCATGAACATCAGAAGCGTTGTGCAGATTGAGGTGCTGAAAACCCAGTGAGGCAGCGGCCATGGAAGGGGTATCCTATAAACAGGGTTTAACCATGCCCTTTATTGTAGCACGGGGTAAATAAAAAACTGCACAGCACAGATGCGTTTATAGGTAAGTTAATTTGATTATGTCTGGAAGGAAGAGGGCGGCTGCTTCTATCACGATAGTTACCATTTCAGATCGTGCGTCCAGTAAAGCAGATCCTCACGTTGCATCCGCGTCGAGATAGTCCTACACTTAGTTTGTGAAATTATTATCAAATGAGTCAAACGCCCCTGAAAGGCGGAAATGGGGAGTGTATCTTGCGTAGATTCCTCCGCGAACTGGCTGTCAAAACAAAGTCCGTATTGGTATGGGCAGGGGGATTTGCTGCCCTAGCATCGGTTGCCTGCGGTGTCTGCTGGGTGTCTAAGGATTTCTTTCAAATACCCTATAACTACACTGCTCCAGCGATCATCCTCCCTGTCGTTCTATTCGTCTTTCTTTTCCCCATGATAGAGATGTTCGATGACGGCTGGCGGGTGCTGCATTTTGTGCTGGGCTTCTGGGTTCTCGGTCTGATATGCAGCATAGGGCGTTGGATACTCCATGTGGACTCACCTTTCCTGATGGGCGTTGCAGGGGGTGTTCTGGGTTTTATGGGATTTTTCGTATATCTTGCGATGACGGACACAGATGTGGTAGGGTTTGATGACAGGAAGAACTTTCAGGCTATAGCCTTGGTGCTTTTATTGATGGCTGTAGGTGTCCTCTGTGGATTATCAACCTTCACTGAGGGCACCTATGGTAGCGATTGGATCCTCGGCGGTATCGCGGCTACCGCAATTCTGGGTGCTTATACAGGTTTCATTCATGCGCCGAAACTCGAGGAACCCCAAACCGTCCCGAAACTCAATGAGATGCTGCCGTTGAACGACCTGTCGCAAGCCCAGCTCCAGTCAATCCTTGATATGCTTCGCACGCAGCCGGACAGCAGCCAGCGCAGGTCGCTTGAAAACGAGATCAGCAGAGCCTTGGCATCGAATCGGCGGCGACGGTGATAGGGATGGTGGGGTAATTCAATAGGGGCAAATGCTCACCTCATTCCCCCTCTACCACACGCGCTTAAACCTGCGCCACGCCCGGCGCAGGCGGGGCATCACTTGGCGTCTGCGCCGTTCCAGCCGGATAATCTCCCTCAAGGTCTTGCCCTGATGTTTCCGCATCAGCCGATACCCATCCTGCCGGGTGGCGGCTAAACCCTGCCACATGAGCCGTCGAATATCCGCTTCCAGTTCGGGCGGTGGTTCGCCCCACGGGGAAGTGGTGCTGCTGTAATGCAGGGGAGGCAGGGGCAGCCGCTGGCGCACCCGGCGTTTGGGGAAAAAGTAACGGAAGATTCGGTTAAGGCTCATAGACCAGCACCTCCAGCACGAGGTCAGTTCCGTCGATGGCTTTCAGCCACAGCAGTGCCCGCGATTGGTCAGCGGTGATGAGGGTGATGAGCGCGCCCACGTGGAGGTCAGCCCGGAGCAGGCTGGAGGCTTCGGGCTGGATGGCGTCATAGTGGGCCTCACCAAAGGGTAAGTTCAGCAGCCCCACCAGCGCCCCGTTCAGTCCGGAGAGGGTGTCACCGTTCCAACTCAGGTCCGGGTCCTGCCCGTCCACGTTCAGGTTGGAGAAAGCCACAAAACGCACCTGTCCCATGCGTTTGCGCGCCCGGTCGATAAAGAGCTTCAGGGTCTGGGCGCTGCCGGCACTCACGCTTCGGTCCACATCAAGCAGGAGGGTGACCTCATGCCAGCCAGTGGTGGCAGGGGCAGTCACCTGTGCCTCAAGGGTGTGTTCGGATGCCCCGGAGAGGAACTGCACCGGGGTGAGGAAAAACTG
>JACSRJ010000041.1 GCA_014879835.1 Anaerolinea sp. | reverse complement strand
CACCGGGGCGCAGCACCACCCGCTGATTGAGATCGGGAAAAACGACCTCAAGGGCACCTTCAACGCAGTACATCACTTTGCTGTACCCGTGACTGCGCACCGCTAACCGGGCATTGGGCCCATGGGTATAGGCATAAGGGCGAATCCCTTCCTGTTCCATCTGCTTGACGATGGTTTGATAGGTGGGATGTTGAGCGCCCCGCCAGCGCAGGATGCGCACTTCATCAAATGCCTCTTTGGAGATTACCGGTTTCATCAACGTTTACAACCTCATTCAACCCAAGATAGTGATGGTTACCGTGGCGGGCGAAGGTTCTTTTCCAGTATCCAGCACGGCTCATGTACGTAGCGGGTGACGCCTTCGTGATCAATGTAACTCCAACGACCAGCGTCCTCTGAGACCACCCGATAACCGCAGCGCTCATACAGGCGGCGGGCGCGGGCGTTCTCTTTGGCGGCAGCAATGGTGACCATGTGGTAGTTTCGCTCTTGAAGGATCGATTCTGCTTCTTCTAAAAGCGCTGTTCCCAACCCCAGCCCCCGGAAGGGTTCCATCACCCGAAGCGAGTAGAAGTACCCTCGTTTGCGAAAGTCCCAAAACATCCGATCCAAACTTTGGAGCTGTATGAAGATCTGACCAATGGGAAAACCGTTGAAGTCTGCAACCAACATCAACCGATCTCCAGCGATCTGCTCCTCATAGGTGCGCTGAAATACCCGCCGAAAATGCAGGTACTCTCCGCCCCACTCTAGTTTGGGGAGATCCTCTCGGATTGCCGTCCGAAATCGAACTTGGGCCTGCAATGAAAAACTATGCTGCTCAGCGGCGGTCATAAGATCAGAAGGATCACACTCTGTTTTTTTGACCGTAATTAGCTCTCTGCTGACGCCTCTCGCAGCCATCGGAGAACGGCGGCGCGCTCTTCGTCCGGGGAGTTCACCTCCCCATCCAAACAAGCATCGCGCAGCCGGGCCAACAGCGTCCCCATCAGCGGGCTGGGCTTAACCCCCATCGCCCGTAGATCGTTTCCCGTCAGGGAAGCGTCAACAAAACGCCAGTGAAAAGCATAACAAACGATATTGTGCCGTGCAAGGGGTGCGGTTGTGGCCGCATATCCTGCGATCAAGGACTCGTCCGAAAGCCCCTCCAAAAGACGGACTGCGGCGCTGGGCGCTAACTCCGCCTCCAATGCCGGGAGCGCTTTCCACATACGTACCCCCTGCATGATCTGGCCTGTGCGATGGCGATCCAAGCGGAAGCGCGCCGCCACCCCATCGGTATCCACCAAGCGACAGGTAAGCAGCATCCAGTAGATCGCGCTCAGATCGACCCGGATGAGGTTCCACTCAGGCTTGGCCACAAAGGCCCGGGCATTTTCAAAGGCTTCCCCGATCCACTCATCAAATGTTAATGCGTTGTGAATTTGTTCAAGCACTTTGAGACTTTTCATCCGGGCAAGGGCGTGTTCCGGGCGCATCTCCGTAAAAAGCAGCTCAAACTCGTGCTGGATGCGCTCCCCGGAAAGGTGCTGAATGTAGGGCAGCGCCTCTGGAATCAACCCTTCAGTATGGGCATCCATCCGAAACCCTAAACGCCCTTCGAAGCGGGTCGCCCGAAAAATACGGGTGGGATCGTCAATAAAACTAGCCTTATGCAGCACCCTAATAATGCCCTCCCGTAGATCGGATTCGCCCCCAAAAAGGTCGATCATGGTGCCCAAAGGGCGGGGTGCAAGGCGTGCCGCAAGGGTATTGATGGTGAAGTCCCGACGCAGCAGGTCGTCGCGCAGGCTTCCGGGGGCGACGGTGGGTAAGGCCGCGGGGTAAGCGTACTGTTCAGAGCGGGCCGTGACCAGATCAAGGAAAGGGGGCAGTTCAGCACGGGGGAGGTCGAGGGCAGCCGCGGCCGCAGTGTCGATCCGCCATTTAGCAGTGCCAAAGGCCCGATGGGTGTGAAGGTGCCCGCCAAAGCGCTCACAAAGGCTCATCCCAAAGCTGATAGCGTCACCTTCAATGAGGATATCCACATCCAGTTTTGGGGTGCCCAGAAGCAGATCGCGCACAACCCCCCCCACCGCATAAAGGGTGAGTCCACGCGCCTCCGCCTCCGCAGCCGTGATTTCGAGCAAACGCATCACCCCCGACGGCAGGTTTCGACGAATCAGGGCAGAAAAATCGTGCAAGGTATTGCCTCATCGTTCACTGATCCTGATCATACTCGGTGTGGGCCCAAGGGGAAGGGCGGATTTTGAGGCGCAGATCAGAGATGCCTATAGCGGGTTCCTTGAAGTTTGAGCTATTAGCATCGAGATTGAGGGCAAGCTCCTCAAAAAAGCCTCCGCCTTCTCCCACGTGCGCTGAGGAGGGGGACAGAGGGATCTAACAAGGGTAGGTATTTAGAGGCCGTTTGAAAAGGGTAGGACTTACGAAGATTGAACCCATTTGCCCCCTGTTTATCGAAAGGGACGGTTTGAGGGGGAAGTCCCCTCAAGAACCTTATTCCCCCCTTCTCCAGCTTGGAGACGGGCACCGCGAAGCGGTCGTACAGGGGG
>JACSRJ010000324.1 GCA_014879835.1 Anaerolinea sp. | reverse complement strand
TCTTTCGGATCGTACCTTTACGTTCGATCCTTCACCGCCACAAGGTGCAAGATGCGTAACCCTGTACGGCCCTTATCCTCCCTTTCCCCTCATGGAGAAGGGCAGAAACCCAGAAAGTATCAATCCCTCACCCTGAGGGAAAGGAACAGAGGGTGAGGGCACATTGAATGTCAAACCGATCCGGTAATCAACGAGGTTTAGGTGGAGGATTGAGGATGTTTCATGGTGGCGGTTGGTTTTCATTTTTGATGGTAGATCCAAACAATCGTCCTAAGATTAGTCTCAAATTGGTAGGACGAGTGCTGGCTTATGCCAGACCTTACCGCAGCAAAATCCTTACGGTTTTGGGGATCATCCTGATCGCCACCCTGTTGGGGCTGATCTCTCCGGCGCTTTTTAGGCAGTTGATCGATGTGGCCCTGCCTCAGCGTGATACCAATCGGCTCAATCTGATCGCGGTAGGGATCGTGATCATCCCCATCCTTACAGGCGGGCTGGCTGTGCTTCAGCGCCGCCTCACCGCGGCCATCGGCGAAGGGGTGATCTACAAACTGCGGGTGGCCCTTTATACCCACCTTCAGAAGATGTCACTACGATTCTTCACCCATGTCAAACCGGGGGAATTGATCAGCCGCCTCAATAACGATGTGGTCGGGGCCCAAAGCGCGATCAACAACACCATTGTGAGCATCATCACCAATGTCATCACGGTCATCGGGACTCTGGCCGCGATGCTCTCGATGGAATGGCGTTTGACCCTTCTGGGGCTGATCGTGGTGCCTCTATTTGTGCTGCCAGCGTGGATCATTGGGCGCAAACTGCGCGTCCTGATTCGCCAACAGAACGAGGTCAATGCCCAAATGAACGCCATGATCAACGAGACCCTAAACATCAGTGGGGCCCTGTTGGTAAAGCTCTTTGGGCGCATCCCCGAAGAAGTGGATCGTTTTGGAGACCGTGCGGGCAAAGTGCGCGATCTGGGCATCCGGCGCGCCGTTACGGGCAGTCTGATGTTTGTCAGTTTAGGGCTGATCAGCACCGTCGGGGTCGGCATCGCTTACTGGGTGGGGGGACACCTCGCCATCGAAGGGGTCTTTACGGTGGGACTGATCGTGGCTTTTGTGCTGTACCTCACCCAGATCTACGGGCCCCTTCAGGCCCTCGCCAATGCTCCGGTGGAGTTCGCTTCGTCGCTGGTCAGTTTTGAGCGGGTCTTTGAGATTGTAGATCTGCCTATCGAGATTGCTGAAAAACCCGATGCGCTGGACTTGAAAGAGGTAAAGGGCGCGGTCGCTTTTGATCATGTGACCTTTTACTACGACGACCCAGAGGCGGCCAAACTTTCGGCGGTGCGCCGTTACCCCGAAGTGCGGGCGGTCTTTTCGCTTGATGACGGTGGGGGGAAATCGGCCGAAGGTGCGGCCCCTTCGCAGGCCCGGGCCAAGGCCTTAGAGGATGTCTCGTTTGAAATTCAGCCGGGGCAGTTGGTGGCACTGGTGGGTGCAAGCGGGGCCGGCAAAACGAGTGTCACTTACCTGCTGCCCCGGCTGTACGATCCCTCTGAAGGGCGGGTGCTGCTGGATGGTCATGATCTGCGTGATCTCAGGCTCTCCACCATTGCGGAGTCCATCGGCATGGTCACCCAAGAAAGTTACCTGTTCCACGATACCATCAAAACCAACCTACTATATGCCCGTCCCACCGCCACCGAGGCCGAACTGCATGAGGCCTGCCGGGCGGCCAATATTCATGACTTCATCATGGGCCTGCCCGACGGTTATAACACCCTCGTGGGGGAGCGCGGTTACCGCATGAGCGGCGGTGAGCGCCAGCGGCTGGCTATCGCCAGAGTGATCCTCAAGAATCCCCGGATTCTGGTGCTGGATGAAGCCACCTCACACCTCGATTCGCAGTCTGAGGCCCTCATTCAGGCGGCGCTGGAGCGGGTCATGAAGGGCAGGACGAGTCTGGTGATCGCCCATCGGCTCAGCACCATCCTTGCCGCAGACCTGATCTTGGTGATGGATCGGGGTCAGATCGTGGAGCGCGGCACCCACGATGAGCTGCTGGCGCATGGGGGCAGGTACCGCACCCTCTACGAAACCCAGTTCAAGCGGGAGCATCTGGCGCTATAACATAGGCAGGCGCAGAGGCTGTCTGAAAAGGCTGCTAAACCCTCACCCCTGCCCCCTCAGCCGTACACGGCTGAGGGGGCGACACTAGATTGTAGGGTAGGATGACAGCCCTCACCCCCGGCCCCTCTCCCGACCGCCGCTTCGCGGCTAGGAGAGGGGAGGAAAACCTTTGGTGGGGGCATCCCCCACAACCCCCAATCTGTCGTGTTTTCCAACGTTAACCCCCAAAGAATCCGGCAACATCATCCCCATTTTGATGAACCGATTTGGCCACCACGACGCGCCATCAATTGTTCCAAGTGGGACGATGATTCCGAACGTGATGAGGGACAACGTTGCCGAACAGGACACAACCGGGGGAATTGAGGGATCTACCCCTCAAGAATCTGATTCCCCCTTCTACCGCGTGCGGGCGGGCACCGCGCAGCGGTCGTGGGCGCAGGGGG
>JACSRJ010000292.1 GCA_014879835.1 Anaerolinea sp. | reverse complement strand
CACAACCACGCGTGTCGATATCTACGGCCAGCCAAACGAGGCCGTCCTGGAAGGGATGCGACGACTCTCCTCCCAGGGCGCTGTCATTTCCGTAACACCTCAATTTGTCGGTTTTAGCCGACTTCCGGGCATTGAGTAGTCTCACTTACCACAGCACATGGGTTTGCACCCGACCTGCAGCGGGTAAGTTGCCAACCTGTCTGAAGTGGCCAATCTCTCCTTAGTATAGACGCTACCCGCCTTGTTCAGTGTGTCGATTTGCGTCCGCTGGCGCAGATGGCTGTGTTCTCCATATAGATGCTGCCGTCCGCTGTTGCATACTGCTGAACAGCTTCTGTGATCGCGTTCCAGATTTCTTCCTGCTGTTCGGCGGGCTGGCGGCTGATTGCGAAAGTCGACGCTGGCGCCGTATCGCGGAACATCTCGACAAAAGACTCAGCTGAAGACCACTCAAACGCCACGACCAGCGGCTCGCTTTGCACATCAAAATAGCCAGCCCGCGTGTATTTCCCTTCCAGCAGTTCCGACGCACCCAGACTGAACACACCCGGAGTGCCCGGCGCTGACGGTGGCAGCTCCAGCATCGTTTGCATCACGCTGATTATCACATCGGCCATTGGTACTTGCTGGGGCGAGCCCCACACTGTCGCAACGAATCTGCCACCTGGAGTCAACATTCGATGAACCTGCTCAAGTGTAGCATCGGGATTGGGAAAGAACATCAGTCCCAACCGGCAGAGCACCGCATCAAAGCCGTTATCGGCGAAGTCAAGCGCTTCGCCATCAACGACTTGAAAGTCGATGTTGGCAAGCCCAAGCGATTGAGCGCGTTTCTGGCCTAGCTCAAGCATAGCGGCTGACAGATCAGTGGCGACAACCCGACCTTGGGGACCTACACGCTTGGCAGCCGTTATCGCTGGCTCACCGGAGCCACTGGCAATGTCCAGTATGTGCTGGCCTGGCTCCAGTTCCGCCAAGTCCGCCATGCGATCACTCATTTGCTGCGATGCACTTTCCATGAAAGACTGCCACTTATTCCAACCAGTAGCGGCTAATTCCCAGTGCTGATGCTGTGTGGACTTATATTGTTGCGAATCAAAACTCAATGTAATTCTCCTTATGTCCTTGATCGGATTTTGCCTGGAGCGAGTCGAAATGCTAAAGCAACACCGCAGAAGTGATAAGCATCACCAGTGTGCACTAGCCCAAAGCTGTGGCTTTCCACAAAGTCACATCACGCGAAAATGGGGAGTGTTCGACGCAGGTTTTTCCAGTGAATGTGATAAATATGGAACATCTTCAAGTATACATCCAAATCTGAGAAGATTACGCAAGGTATAGTTTGTGTAATTATTCACATTGTCGATCACAATTAAGAGGTTTCTCATGCGCATTCAAGTCCGGCTGCCCAAAATCCAACCCAACGAGTACGAACTGCCTAAACAGTGCCCATACGATGGCTGTTCTGGTGATGCTTTCAAGCCTCACGGTCGCAAAGGAGAGGCTAAAGCTGTGCGCGACACCGATCATGACAAAGTGACCAGTTACCGATACAAGTGCGCAACTTGTGGCTATACGTTTCGCATCTATCCTGCTGGTGTGAGCCAGGCGCAGCAAAGTAACCGCCTGAAAGCCATGAGTGTGCTGCTCTATATCCTGGGGATCAGCTATGGGGGCGTGGCCGACTTCCTGTGGTCTTTCGGTCTGCAAATGAGCAAAACAACTGTCTATGACAATGTCCAAGCTGCCGGTGTCGTCGCTCGCAAACGGCAGAAAGCAACGGTAAAACACGGAGGACAACGGGCGATTATCGGCGCCGACGGTACCTTCTTGAAAGTGAAAGGTGTTCAGGTCGGCATTGAGGTGGTGGTCGATGATGAAACCGGCGAGTTGCTGGGGCTGGACATCACCGCCAGCGAGAGCACTGAAGAAATTGAACCTTTCATCCGTGAAATTGCGGAGCAGGTCAAAGCCGAAGTTCTGGTCAGCGATGATTTCAATAGCTACAAGAACATCGCGGACAACGCCGACTTGGCTCACCAAATCTGCCAGAGTCACATCATCCGAAACGTGGATAAAGTTGTTGAGAGCATCGGACGACCGACACGCATGCTCCATCCGCCCCTGATGCCAAAGGGCGTGAAGTCCAGCTATCACCAGATCGAGCGCGATTGTCGTATTCTCCAGGGACTGGTGCGCGACCGGCCACCGGATGCCAAGCAAATTCTGGCAATCCTCTACGACTGCTACAAAGCCACGCTGACCCCAAGACCCAAACAGAAACATTCGATCTGGTACCGCATGAAACGTTTGATATGGCGGCTGTGGATGCGCTGGGAAAGGATTACGCTGCATGACCATTTTGAGCAGTTGGACGGCACAAACAACGCCTGTGAACGGCTGATTGGCTGGTGGATAAAAGAACGTTACCGGACCATGCGCGGTTACAAACGCACACTCTCCATCCGCAACGTCGTAGCCGTCACATCTCTGCTGGGGGCTGCCGCTGAACCTTATGACATGGGACTTCTGTACGCATAAATCTCGGCTTAACCTGGGAGTAACCTGCCTCGCCACTGCATTTTCCCAATTTCCGAACGGTCACCTCTGGCAAATGACTAAAAAACGCGTACAGGCTAGAATACAGTTCTTATCATAGTCCTGACTGGAAACACAGATTGATGACCAACGGCGTTTCCCTGGAAAATACATTATGGGCTGCGGCAGACAAACTGCGTGGGCATCTGGATGCCGCCGAATACAAACATATCGTCCTCGGTTTGATCTTCCTCAAATACATCTCGGATGCGTTTCAGGAATTGTATGACCAGCTTGCGAGCGAACCTTACGCTGACCCAGAAGATCGGGACGAATATACGGCTGCCAACATTTTCTGGGTTCCAAAGGATGCACGCTGGTCGCTGCTGCAAGCCAACGCCAAATCACCCGAGATTGGGGTCCTGATTGATGGAGCCATGGCCAGTATCGAACGGGATAATCTCTCGCTGAAGGGCGTGCTGCCTCAGGATTACGGACGCGCCGACCTCGACAAGCGGCGGCTGGGAGAACTGATTGACCTGATCGGTACCATTGCGTTGGGGGACGCCAGCAGTCGTTCACAGGATATTCTGGGGCGTGTTTACGAATACTTCCTCGGTCAGTTTGCGACCGCTGAAGGCAAGAAGGGTGGTCAGTTCTACACACCCGGATCGGTGGTGCGGTTGCTGGTGGAAATGCTGGAACCCTACCGCGGTCGAGTGTATGACCCCTGCTGTGGCAGCGGCGGCATGTTTGTACAATCGGAGAAGTTCATCACGGCTCACGGCGGCAATGTGGGCGACCTCTCGGTATTCGGTCAGGAAAGCAACCCTACCACTTGGCGTCTGTGCAAGATGAACCTTGCTATTCGCGGCATCGACTCGAATCTTGGCACGCACGCTGCTGATACCTTTCACGCCAACCTGCACCGCGATCTGCGCGCCGATTTCATCCTCGCCAATCCCCCCTTCAACATGAGCGACTGGGGCGGTGCTCTACTGGTGGAAGATGCCCGCTGGCGCTTTGGCGTGCCGCCTGTGGGTAACGCCAACTACGCTTGGGTGCAGCACATCATCGCGCATCTGAGCGCAAACGGGCGCGCAGGGTTTGTGCTTTCCAATGGCTCGATGAGCAGCAACACATCCAACGAAGGCGCGATCCGTTGCGCCATCGTCGAGGCCGACCTGGTGGACTGTATGGTCGCCCTGCCGCCACAGTTGTTCTACAACACCCAGATTCCTGCCTGTTTGTGGTTCCTGAATAACCGTAAGCCAGCGCACAGGCGCGGACAAACGCTGTTTATTGATGCGCGAAACATGGGGGTTCTGATCAGCCGTACTCTGCGCGATCTAAGAGATGCGGAGATCGAGCGTATCGCCGCCACTTATCATGCCTGGCGGACGGGTGAGGGTGAATACGGCGATGTGCCGGGCTTCTGTAAGAGCGCGGTGTTGGACGAGATCGCCGGGCATGGCTATGTGCTGACGCCGGGGCGGTATGTGGGCGCGGCAGATGTGGAGGACGACGGCGAACCCTTCGCAGAGAAGATGGAGCGGCTGACGGCTAGGCTGCGCGAGCAGTTCGCCGAGAGCGAGCGGCTGCAAAAGGTGATCGAGGAGAACCTGCGGAAGTTAGGTTTATAGCCAGAAAGGACGGTCACCTTTCAACTGATTTGGACGAATATCGCGCAGGAGAAACCCTGCGATTTTATCGCTTGCGTGTGTGCTGACCGGGAGCCGGGGTGGACGCACTGAGCCATAATGCAGAAGTGTCAGGCTAATCACCGATAACAGCGCTTGATTCAGTGAAAGCGCACTACGATTCCGAATTTTGAGTGGTTGTGCGGTGGTTTTGGCAACATTCTTGAACGCTGGCGGAGGCGACGTTACGATGAATGCCGTCTCCTCGTCCACATGGAAAATCGTCTGTTTGGATGCTTGGTCGATTTTTCCCTGGACTTGCCGATACATGCGCGGCGTGCCAGATTTGGTCACTTCAATAGGATAAAATTCTGCATTGATTGCTGCGCCCCATTCGATCAGGCTGTGCAGTTCGGCATTTGGAAACCGTCCATCACGATGAATGATGACGCGCTTTCCACCAAATTCCTCCGGTGGAAAAATCATCTCCAGGATTTCAGGTGGGATCGTTTCGCCTTCCAATATGCTTCCACTTGTCAGGCTGTACCCTAACATATGCCCATCATTCAGGAAGACACGAGACATCGCGCCCATGTTCAACGCCCCACCGTTACGCATTTTGCGCCGACCAATGTCCAGTCCGACCACAAAATCCGTAAACGGCAGTGGTTGAGCGAGTACATACGGAATATTCCCAGTTTTTCCGAGTATGCCCATAATGATGTTGGCATCTGCATAGTCGGTTTCGAGGGTTTTCTGATAGACCACCTGACTGGCTACTCCCGCACCAATTGTCACTTCCTTTGCGACGTTGTACAGCGAGCTCTTGTCATCCGTGCTGTGTCCCTCACGATCGGAAGTGGGCAGGTAAATCAGAATAATGTCCGGGTCAGTCCTGATGGCTTCTTTTAGCAGTTGGCGCAGCGTGGCGCGGCGCTTTACGGGATCGGTTTCGGAGACGCGCAACAAATCCGCTGTTCTTTTCAAAGTGATCTGCATCGACGCGAATAATTCTTTCATTCGCACGAGTTGGTTGAGGCGCTTTTGAGCGTGTGCTTCCCCTGGAATAGCATCAACGATTGCCACCTTCATAGTCGGCGTTGCGATTCGAAATACACCACTGTGATGCAGAGCGGGGAGCATTTCTGAATCCTGGCTCACACTGACGATACGTTGTGCGAAACGCAGGCTGGGACTGAACCCTAAGCTGGTTGCTGTCGAAAAGAGAGTTGGGTGAGAAACCTGATTGTATGCAGCGCCCAACCGCGCGGCGATGTTCTGAGATTCTAGATACTGCTGCACGCCGTTCCAGACACGTTGAACCATTTCATGTCGTTTTTCCGGTGAAAGCTTGAGATGTCCGGCAATTTCACGCTGATCACTTGGTGATTGGACGAACTGATGTAGGTTCGCCATGCTGACGACCAACTTCAGCACACGGATTGGGTACTGATAGATTGTCCTGCCGAAATTCGGCTTGAGGGCTACCACCTGGTGGGTACCCAGAAGTGTGTCCAGCAGAGAGGCTGGGTAGTCAGTAGGATTGTATCCCCTGAGCCGATCTCGATGCGTCATTGAGCCTGCCGCCACATCATCGAGATTGCCGACGATTCCATCAAACGTACCGCTTGTACTCCGGCACTTGATCTCAAGACCGCTCGCTTTAGCTTTTTCCACCCCATGTTGACGAAGGTAGTCATCAAGGGACTGCAAGCTGTTCATCGTCGAGCGCACCGTAATCTGGATAGCAGGCGTGCTGCTGCCGATAACCAACCCCTTGAACTGCGCCTGACGTGTGACCTGCACTTTGCCAATCGTGACATGTGACTCCTTCAGTGCTTCACTCAACGCATCATACGCCATGTCGAGAATTCCCTCGGCAAGATACTGAGCGATGATCGCTGGGGTGATAGTCATGCTGGCGATTGGCTCTACTGCAGTCAGGTTTTTCAACGTTGGCAGTGCCATCTGATGAAGCTGCGCAAGCAAATCGCCCGCTAACGTGGGCGTAAATTCAGCACTCGTGATCAGGCAGTTCTGACCACGCAACCAGACCGCCGGGAGCTTACTCATCTTGCGTACTCGCGCAGCAAACACGCCGCCAGCTTCATCTTGATTGGGGGCGAGCTGGCGATAGGCTGCGAGGGGATGATGGGACAGGTCGAAGTCGATTGGGAAAACGTCGATCTGGATAGTCATATGAACACAGACACTCCGATGAGCAGAAGTTGCCCGAGAATTTTAGGAATAAGCATGAAGCCGATCAGAAAACCAGTCGGAACAGCTGACCAGCCCTGCGCTGCATCGAGTGGAGGGAACTCGATGCTCATGGCGACGATGAACCACAGTAGCAGGATGCTCACACCACCAACGGCGGTTACAACTCTGGACATGGCAGTTGTTCCTCCAAAGAGTTGAGTGATCAGGTCAAGACGAACACCTAGCTGAGGCTGTAGCGCTTCCAAGGGATAGCATGAACGGGCACATGAGAGAGAAACCTCACAATGTCCGTTCGGCCGTAGTATTTTGGAGTTCCCCGGCTATTTTGTGTCATCAACACCACCGGGATGCCCCTAAAAGCCTGACGCTGAAAAGTAGTGATCAGACCATCGGCTTCTGAGCGATTGTCGAGTACGTGAGCCTTCACGATTACGATGGCAAACGTGATTCCCTGTTCCTTGATGACTGCACCTTCAAATTGCATCTGTAGTCTCCTGTCACATTGACGACAGCGGAAAACACAGTAAACTTACGTTATCAGCGTAATTCACGGTAGCACCATTGACTAACATTGTCAACCGCGTAATTTGTTAAATAAGTACGCTGCTGGCGAACGGAAAAATTATGAAACTGCACGAGCGATTGAAGGAGCTACGAACAGAGCGGCAGCTTACCCTCAAGGAGCTTTCGGAGCGTTCTGAATTGTCAGTCTCATATCTGTCGGACATCGAGCGCGGGCGAACCGTTCCGACCCTAGCCAGCTTAGAAACCCTGGCAAATGCCCTGGCAGTGACAGTGATTGACTTCCTATCTGGTGTGGATTTTGCAGGAGAAGTCACAGATGCCAGTCTGCCAGTGGGACTGGTGGCATTGAGGGATGACCCAACCTACGGGACGCAGATTACGCCGGAATGGATCGAGACGTTGAGCAAGATTCAAATGCGGGGTAAGCGACCTGAAACGAAGGATGATTGGTTGATGCTCTTTCTGCAATTGAAGCGCATTTTGGAGTGAACTCTTTGATCACCCGCGTCACTGAAGAAGACCTCGTTCGACAGGCAATCGACCTAGCAGCCCGTACCCGTCGCCAGATTGAAGCAGCGGAACTTCACATCACCGAGTTTGCGCAGGTGGCCGCTCTGTTTCAGGTAACAGTCTGCACGGGTGAGCTGCCGGAAGGCAAGGATGGTTCGTATCTCAAGGACGAGCGGCGAATCATCCTGAGCAGCAGCGTGACCACCCCGGAACGCATCAACTTCACATTCTGTCACGAGTTGATGCATTCGCGCATTGAAGATGATGGCGATCTTCTCAGTGATTTCGCCGATGCTCACCGCCGCTCCGACGAGGCAGCGATGGAGCGCCTGTGTAATGCGGGAGCCGCCGAAGTGCTGCTTCCTGCTGAAGACGTGCGGCAGTTTGACTGCTCGGTCGCGCTCATCCCTGAACTCAGTGAACGTTTCTTTGCGTCCAGCATCGCCGTCGCCTTGCAGATGATCAACTGCGCAGACGATGCGCGTTATCTCGTGATCGCCGAGTTGCGAACGGTGATTGTCGCGCCTGCAACGCCTCTCGACCCGTACAACAGGATCGGCGATCGGTTAGTTGTCGTTTACGGTGCGAAATCACCTGCCGCCAAGTATTTTATTCGGCGTAATCGGCATCTCCCCTTGGATCATGGTTTATATCACGCCATGCTGCAACCTGAGACCGCTTTGAAAATGGATGCCGAGGTTCCCATCGGGGACAATCCATGGCCCCTCCCCTGCGAATGCCTGTACTTTCGACAAAAAGTGTTTGCCTTTTTTCACGAGCCATCCCGCAATGCGGTCAGCCCTGATCAGATGAGGATGTTCTAGATGGCAGGTTCACATCAAGTCAGCGGCAGGTATCGTCGGCATCTGGGGTATGATGAATGAAGCTGACATTTCGTCTCCATGCCATTCAGAAGATGTTTGAACGCCAGATCAGCACCGACGATGTGAGGCAGGTGGTCGAGCGCGGCGAAGTGATCCGCGAATACGCGGACGATATGCCGTATGCAAGCCGCCTGATGCTGGGCTGGATCGGTGAACGTCCGGTGCATGTTGTGGCGGCAGACAATCCGGCAGACAGCGAAACGATCATCATCACCGCTTATGAGCCAGATCCGGCGACGTGGGAAGCAGACTTTAAGCGGAAGAAAGGTCAGGACTCATGAAATGTGTCATCTGCAGGCATGGGGAAACACAGCCCGGAAGGGTGACGGTGACGCTGGAACGCGGCGGTGCGACACTGGTCTTCAAAGAGGTTCCCGCTCAGGTCTGCGAGAACTGCGGCGAGGCGTATATTGACGAGGCGGTGACAAAGCAGCTTCTGGAGGCTGCGCAAGCCGCACAGGAGACAGGCGTGCAGGTCGAAATCCGCGCTTTTGTGGCGGCATAACACCATGGGCACATTGCAGGAACTATCGTGCTGTCTGGTTTGCAAAGGGAAGCTGCGCGAACGGCAGGTCACGCGGATGCAGGAATACGGCGGTCACTGGTATCTGATCGAAAACCTGCCTGCGCTGGTCTGTGAGCAGTGCGGCGAGACCTACTACACACCGCAAGCCCACGACCGGGTGATTGACCTGATCACGGGCGGGGCGGAGCCGGTGCGGGTCGAGACGGTCGCCGTGCTGGATGCCAGCGCGTGACGACGGGGTTGGATGAGATGATATGCGAGAATCTAAGGCGCTTGGGCTATGAGTAGCAATCGTGAAAAAACAACAACCCGTTTGGAGTCTCGCACAGGGGGACGACCAGCGACAAATGGGGTAATACCTGGTCAATTCGCATTATCTGTAGGAAAACCTAATCTTCCTGCCCCGGATGGATGGCAATGGATACCATTGAGCGATGTCGCTCGTTTGGAGTCTGGGCATACTCCAAGTCGCAAGCATCCAGAGTATTGGGGCGGGGATATTCCTTGGATAGGCATAAAGGATGCCGTGGACAATCATGGTCGCACGATCTTCGATACCTACCAGCACACGAACAAGTTAGGTATCGAGAATTCTTCTGCAAGGATACTTCCAACAAACACAGTGTGCTTGTCGAGAACTGCTTCTATCGGTTATGTCGTAGCAATGGGGCGACCGATGGCAACTAGTCAAGACTTCGTGAACTGGGTTTGCTCAGAGGAATTGGATTTTCGCTTTCTAAGAGCTGTTTTGTTAGCCGAAAGTGAAAGTTATCTTCGCTTCGCAAGTGGAACAACACATCAGACAATTTACTACCCTGAAGTAAAAGCGTTTCATATCTGTTTACCTCCCCTCTCCGAACAGCGCGCCATCGCCGCGATTCTCTCCGGCTTCGATGACAAAATCGACCTCAACCGGCGCATGAACGCCACGCTCGAAGCGACCGCCCGCGCCCTGTTCCAGTCGTGGTTCGTGGACTTCGACCCGGTGCGCGCGAAAGCTGAGGGCCGCCAGCCGGAAGGCATGGACGCGGCGACGGCGGCGCTGTTCCCCGACTCGTTCGAGGAGAGGGAATTGGGGATGATTCCGAGGGGGTGGGCTGTTAGCAGTGTTGGGTACGAGTTCAAGATCACGATGGGACAATCCCCGCCAGGCGATACCTATAACGAAACCGGTGAGGGAATGCCCTTCTATCAGGGGCGTCGTGATTTCGGTTTTCGTTTCCCGACTCAACGTGTGTATTGTACGCAACCAACGCGGCTTGCTGAAGCTGGAGATACGCTCGTAAGCGTGCGCGCCCCTGTAGGTGATCTCAACATGACACTTGATCTGTGTTCAATTGGTCGTGGAGTGGGCGCAATACGTCACTGTTCAGGCAGTCGATCTTTCACCTATTATGCAGCTCATTTCCTGAAACTCTATTTTGATTACTACAACGGAGAAGGTACGGTTTTTGGAGCAATCAACAGCGCCGGTTTCCGGAAAATTCCATTTCTACATGTTCCGCCTGAACTTGTTCAGCAGTTTGATTGTATGGTGTCACCATTTGACGACGCGATAGAAAACAATGAACGCTCTATCATGTCGCTGGCGGAAACGCGGGATGCGCTGCTGCCCAAGCTGATCAGCGGGGAAGTGCGGGTATTTGATGAAGGTACAAGCGAAGAGGTACTCGCATAGTTGCTGATCAACAGTTTGAAGAACATGAGCCACTGGAGGTGAAACCAAATCCGCTATGAAAGAAGTCCATCCAAATCTTTTCATTGGCAACCAAGACGATTACGAATCGGGAGTCAAACGGCAGGATGGTTGGGCAGTTGTTCATGCCTGCAAGGAACCATATCATCGGCAGGCGCTCGGCTATACAACACAAGGTGCGCCGAAGAACCATCCAGAATATCTTGTAGCTCGCCGTGGTGATCGGTTGATCCTGAACATGGTTGACGCTGATAATCCAGCCTACATTCCCCGAGAGATTATTGACACCGCGTTGGTATTTGTTCACGAACACCTACAGGCTCACCGTCGTGTGCTGGTACACTGCAATGAGGGTGGTTCACGCTCACCAGCCATAGGGCTGCTCTATTTGCTCAAATATACGGACAAGCTGCCCCGGACATCATTTTCAGAGGCGGAAGATGCGTTTCGCGCACTCTATCCCCTATATAATCCTGCCGGTGGGGTACGCGGCTTCATGAAACAGAATTGGCAGATTTATCGTCCAGAGTAAACAGGGTAATTACGCAGATGACTCCTCCGTCACATCAGCCTGCAACCTCTCGCAATTTCAGCGCCGCATTTGAGCGAATGTGCAACTTTGTCGCGATTGCTCAAACAAGGAATGCCGCAGAAACTCGCCGTGTACTCATTCTTCAATGTTTCGTAATTCTGCCAAACGATCGGTTCAATCAAGCACGACAAATAGTTGAAGCCATCGATACACTATTTGGCTTGGAGCTTGAGGTGGCTGATGTCGAAGATGATTTGGACCGCCTTGTGAAGGATGGATCTCTCAGTCGAGCGTCAAGTTCTTCCTATGCACTTAACGTCCAGAAGCGTGCAGAAATGCAGCAAAGGCTGGATGCGGCAACGAGCCTAGAAGACAAGGTAAGAAATGAATGGTTTGCACAGCTAGATCTTGACCATCCGCAACTTGGTCATGAAGCAATGTGGCGAGCGCTCAGACAATATCTTGCCCTATCGTTTCGGAGACATGGTTTACAAGCTGTTGCATATCTCGATCCACGTCATGAAACCCCTGATGAGTATCTTAACGGACTGAATTCCCTTCTCAGAAAAGCCGTCGAACAAGTAAAAGACATCGCTACTGAGAAGAGGAGTGAGGCCTCTGACGCAATTTCGGACTTTCTAGCGGAAGTTGGTCAATATCCAGACCGAGTAGCGTATATAGCCCAACTTGCTGACGGCACATTCAATTATTTCTCCTTGACTGTAGACCCAGAAGTCGCACACCAGTTTAGGGAAAATCTTGAGCGCTTAACGCTGTTTCTGGACACTAATTTTCTATTCGGCGTGTTAGATCTGCACGCAAATTCATTCGTCGAAGTTTCGATTTTGATCCTGGAGGCAGTTTCTCAACATAGACTGCCCTTTACGTTACGCTATCACGCGGCCACCCGTGATGAGTTTGTTGGAGCAATTCAGTTCCATGGTGACAAGTTACGCTCGAGAACTTGGTCGCAAGCCATTAGTCGCGCGGCTAACCGAAGCCCACGTACATTATCTGGAATTGAACTCAAGTACCACATGCGTAATGCACAGAGTCCCGTTGACGTCGACTCTTTTTTGAAGCCTTATGAACACTTCGATGTGCTTCTAAAGGATAAGGGAGTAGATATCTATCGGGTTGCTTCTGCTGGGGAACGCAGTCAGCAAAAAGCAGACTTGCTGGCTGACTATAGCGATTTCCTTGAGAGTCGACATAAAGAAAAGCCTGCATCTCTGATTGATCACGATGTAACTGTGATCGATGCAGTTCTGGAACTGCGTGAGCGTGCAAACTCAACGGTAAGGGCTGGAGCTTTGCTCCTGACGTGTGACTACACTCTCTATAGATTTGATCAGGAGATCAGCCGTCGTACAGGTAGAAAAGGCTGTGTGCTACTTCCAAACGTTTTCATGCAAATGCTTCGCCCATTTATACCCAGCAGTACCGAATTTGATCGGTCTTTCGCAGAAACGTTCGCTATACCGGAGTTTCGAATCATCGGAAGTGGAGCCGCAAGAGCAACATCGCGTTTAATGAGCCTGTTGGCAACTTATCGGGATGTTCAGGAGGAAACGGCGGTAAAGCTTCTCTCAAATGATTTACTGTTGGATCGGCTCTCACCTGTTGAAGACGACGTTGAGTTCCAAGAGTTGGTTGAGGCAGAGATTATCAATCAGAACAATGAACTCATGGAAGAGAAGGCAGCGCTGGAACGCCAAATTGAAGAAAGCAAACGGCTGAGACTGCGCGAGCAAGAAGAGAGAAACGAAGAACAGCAAAAGTCTGTTGAACGCATTAAACAGGAGCAGCGCCAGAAACAGGAAGCTCTTGAAACTGCTGAAAGAGAGCGCTTGGAGCGCGAAGCTATAGAAAGCAGGCTGCAGAGTGAGCGGGACGCCCGGCACACTGCTGAACAGGAAAAGCAAGCAGCGGAGGCCACGGCTGCAAAGTTAGCCAAAAAGAATCAGCAGTACGGCAATGTACTGTGGATTGGTGCAAGCAGTTTGATAGGGGTCTTAGTGTTTCTCGGAATGCAATCTGTGGCAATACCGTTTTTAGATGACGTGGCAAATCCTGTGACTGCACGTTTATTACTTGCGGTATCTGCATTTTGTTTACTTCTCGGAATCGGTCGAGCAAAATGGAGAGCTTGGCTTTGGGGAGGGGCCATTCTCAGCATAGTCATGTTATTCATTGACCGGTTGCTCTAAAATCATGCCAATTATCACCGAATCCACTGTCGAACTTGCCACGCTCGACTGGCTGACGCAGGTCGGCTATACACCCGTTCACGGAGGGGACATCGCCCCCGGTGAACCCGCCGCCGAACGCGCCAGCTATCACGATGTGATTCTGACGAGGCGGCTGCGCGCGGCGCTGGAGCGCCTCAATCCCCACCTGCCCGCCCCCGCGCTCGATGATGCGCTGCGTGCGGTCATGCGCACTCCCAGCCAGAATGTGATCACCAGCAATCACGTCTTTCATCGCCTGCTGGTCGAAGGGCTGGATATCAGCTATCGGTCAGACGGTGAAACACGCCACAGCAAGGCGCGGCTGATCGATTTCGGCGAAGCGCACGCCAACGAATTCCTCGCCGTAAATCAGTTCACGATCACGGATATCAACGCGGCCAGTCGAGCGAAAACCAACCGCCGCCCAGATGTAATCCTGTTCGTGAATGGGCTGCCGCTGGTCGTGATCGAACTGAAGAACGCCGCCGATGAAAACGCGACCGTCCGCAAGGCATGGCAGCAGCTTCAGACTTACTATGACGACATCCCGTCACTTTTCAGAACCAACGCGCTGCTGGCAATCTCGGATGGCATCGAGGCGCGGCTAGGCGTGATGGGCGCGGGCTGGGAACACTTCAAGCCGTGGCGTACAACAGATGGTGTGACGCTCGATCCCCACCCCAGCGGCCTGGAGACGCTCATTCGAGGGGTGTTCGCGCCGCCGGTTCTGCTGGATCTGATGCGCTCGTTCATCGTGTTCGAGCAGGACGACGCCCGCATCGTGAAGAAGGTCGCTGCCTATCACCAGTATCACGCCGTAAACAAAGCGGTTGAGCGCACGGTCGAGGCGACGAGCGCGCAGGGTGAGGGGCGCGTGGGTGTGGTCTGGCACACGCAGGGCAGCGGCAAAAGC
>JACSRJ010000283.1 GCA_014879835.1 Anaerolinea sp. | reverse complement strand
ACTTCTCACGATGAAGTCTTCACCACGTACCTCGTAATCGGAGGTTCTGTGCACATGGCCGGCCATCGTCGAAATCTGACCACCAGCATCAACGAGATGGTTTTTGGCAGCGTTTAGCCCAGTACGATAACCGTGCTGAACGACTAACGGCCCAATGCGAACGTAATCCGTGTAGCCCACATAAAGCACCTCGCCGCCGCAGCGCACGAGGTCAATGAAGTGCTGCATGAGCGTGAGGCGGAACTTCGGGACCTCATCATTGAGGTATTTCACGAGGTGCTGATCATGATTACCCCAAATCCAGACAAGGACGGCGTTGGGTGCCGCTTTTCGAACTCTGAGAATGAATTCTCGCCAGGCTGGCAAGATTTCCTTCAGCACATCAGGACTTTCCTCATTGAGGTCAGCGTCATGCGCGAAGCGCGAGAGCATCGCAAAGTCGAAGGCGTCGCTGCCGACGACAATCACATCCGGCTGCGCTTCAGAGATGAGCTGGTAAGTGACCTTAAGGGCAGGGCCATGCTGGAAGGGGAAGTGAACATCGGCCAGATGCATGACCGTGACCACGCGCTTCTCTGATGCCAGCCTGTGAAGACAGCGAACCCACTCACCCTGGTCGGTATCGAGATCAACAAAGCGGATGTCGGTAAGGGCCGAAGGTGGATGGTTGTTGTGGGCGGGGAGGGCGGCCGGTTCTGGTTCAGGGCTTCCGAGGTCATCCTCGAACATCCCTTTCACAAACTTGCGATGCTCCTGAATGCGCCGCTGCAAACTCTTGGTGGTAATGTCGAGGCAGACTAGTTCGGCGGCTTCTGCAACGGCGTTGAGGCCGACACTTTCATACACCATCACCAGCCGGTCTTTGGCAAGAACCGGGAGTTCATTCCATTTCATAGGCGGGGTGCTCCATGAAGGAAGCCCCGGTTTTGAGGCCGGGGCATCTTCTGTCAGAGGGCTTACGATAAAGCGGTTTTTGCTTGGTCGAGAACAAACGCAAAATCGTTTTCCTCAACCATGTACTTACGCACGACGCCGGTGTTCGTCTGGGCGACGATGCTGTTCCACTCGACCTGCTGGGCAGGAGTGAGTGGCACCTTGGAGCGATTGAGCATATCGCGGCCGTGCTCAGCAAGCAGCGGCCGAAGGACTTCGTGATGACCAAAAACCATTACATGAAGCAAAGGCTGAACCATGGCGGACAGCGTGATCGCGTTTTGGTAGACCGATACGACAGGGCCGCTGTTTTCACCGGAGTCTTCCTCCTCACCACTCGACTGAGGAAAATATCTGCTGACGGGGGCGTTGAGGAAACTATTTATCGAGGCACCTAAGTCGCCATCTATCGCAAACAGCCCATACAAGAGAGCGTCACGGTTATCAGGGCCCATCGTATACAGCGAAAAGGGAGTGACTGGATAGATGGCGTAGGGGTATCCTACAGATTCGAAAACAATCCCCTTCTGTTCTGCGTTGGCAAACCACGCCTGCATGGCGTTGTGAGCTTCGATGTAGATGTCGGAAACGAGGACGATCCGGTGCCCTTCGCCAGAACCCGTTCGCAAAAACAATCAATCCAGCCCGCCATTTGGTCCGCAGCAGTAGCCAGCGCGAGAAGTATTCTCCGTACAATCGCTCGTAGATATTGGACGGCAGCCCCATCGCATTCTGCTCAGGACGCTAGCTGACAACACTGTGAGAAGTAATTCTCAGATCGGTCTGCTCGCTATGGCACTTGGTCAACGTGTGCGCACCACGGACATGGCGAGTTGATACCAGGAACGGCAGGGAAGGTCGCGTAGCAGCTGCATTTGAGCTTTTGGGATAGGCAGGTTTGAGAGCCCTCCGCTTTGAAGCCTGTGCACATTTCCAGCAGTTGTGATTGAGAGCCAGGACCCAAAAACTAGAACTGGAGGGGCGTTTGTGTTGAGCTGAGGCCCGGCGCATGCGTTTCAGGTGCTGCATCCCTTACGCGAGACACCGGTGGTGTGGGACGCCCCATATGCCCCGTCTCCCCCAAATCAGGCAAAACCCCGGGATTTGTCATTACAGTGTCTACATTTGTCACCTTGCTGTTACACCCTGCGCACGCGATGTTGAGGGGTTCGGCGCATGCATCGGCAATACGCTCTACGCTCATGGCACCTATCGGTATCAGCGAGTGTACTGTCTTGGGTATCTATACTGTTCTGCGCCTACAAAGCAGAAACGATTGGTGGGTGGACGCCGTCACTACAGTTACCCATAACGAGGGTTGATAAGGCAGCATTCATCAGTGCGGTGCGCAGAACTTGTGGACGTGTTGGAGATGCAAAGGCTCCTTCATCTCGGATACAGTCACGAGGTTATGAGGATGGTGTCTCAGCTCGCCATCCTGTGTCTATTGGAGCGTATCGCAAAAGCAAAAATCATCAGGGTTAGAGTGCACTGTTCTCACTAACTGAAATCACCCACGTCATCGACCACGTGGATCCGATGGGGAAGGGCGGTGGGTGGGGTGGGTGCGGTGCGCTTACGGTTACCGCAGGATTGTCTGGTAACGTGCAGATGCACCCTGCGTGAGAATTGCTTCTCACTTTTGCAGGTGCTG
>JACSRJ010000289.1 GCA_014879835.1 Anaerolinea sp. | reverse complement strand
TCAAGAAAAGAGGGGAATGGCAGTACCGACATAGCACTTCCCTCTAACTCTCTACAAGGTGCTTTGATGCGTTCCTAAAAAAACTGCCCCTGCGCGTTCACCGCAGGCGCAAAAGAGCCTGATCCTCAAGCGATTTAAGGATGGGCCTGTGGGTTTAACCGTGGGTATCACCTTTGATCTTGCGCCCCGTATCGACCCGAATCTCGGTTGCACCGCTCACGTCAGCCGGCTTACCTTCACCGTGAATGGTGGTCCCGGAAGGGGTGACCACCTGCACCGCAAACACGTCAAGGTTGCGGGGGGCGGGGCCTTCGATATATTTGCCTTCAGCCGTGAATTTTGAACCGTGGCAGGGGCACTCAAAACGGTTATTGGTGGTGACCCAAGCATAGAGGCAGCCCAGATGGGTGCAGACGGTGCTGATGGCGACCACCCCTTTATCAGTGTGGCTGAGCCAGAAGCGTCCAGCATCAATACGTTTCGGGGGCGTGCCCACAGCGGGGATGGTGCCAGCTTCAATGGGGAAAACCCCGCCAAATTCACCTTCGCGGAAGCGGGGCAGGGCGAACCAGATCAGCAGACCGCCGCTGCCTGCCGTAAGCAGCGCCACACTCGCCCCCCAAATGTAATACAAGAATTCGCGGCGATTAATGGGTTTTATGGCATTTTCGGCGGATGGGGCAGGCGCAGCTTTAGCGGCGCTTGTCTGTGCCGCTGCCGCCTTGCCTTTGACGGTGGGTGTCGTCGTCATGAGTCTAAAATCCTCCCGTTCGGCGCTGTGGCGTCGAATTGTTCGATTGAACCTAAGTTTGCCTGAATTGAGGGCGTTCGTATGTAAAATTTATCACATTCTAAAAAACGTGTCAAAGACTCACAAGTGCCTTGTTTATGCCCGTAGTGCGGGTTTCTTGAAGGGGATCGGGTCTATGCCCCTTACCCACCCCGCCGCCCTGCAAAACAGGCAAGATTCTAATGAGCGCCGGAAGAATTCGCAAACTTAACAGCGACAAGCACAAGGCAAGTCCCTGAGAGATCATTAAAAAACGCATCCTTCGATGATCGACCTCATCCCCCTGCACCACACATGACCGCTGCGCGGTGCCCTGCCCTCAGGGCGAAGGAGAGCAGCGATTCTTTGAGGGCAAAACCCCTCAAGCGCTCTCGGTCAGAGCGCTTCGGCCGTAGGGACAAGGCCGGCCTCGCCCGCCGCAAGCGCGCCCCTGAAAACATATCCTTTGTTCAGATCGCGTGCGCAGCGGTCAAGGCTGAGGCCAAAACGCGCAGAGTTACTGTTCAAACGGTCTCTGAGGCGTCAGTGATTGCCCTCAGGCTGATCAGTTTTACGGTAGAAGATGATCCGTTCGCCCGCTGTAGAAAAGGCCTTAAAGCGCCCGCGCACAAACTCCACAATCTCAAGCGACAGCACATAAGGCAGGTTTTTGGGCAGCGGTGCATCCTGAATGAACATTGCCATCTTCGATTCGCCCTGTACCACAAATTTTGTGCCGTACAAATCCCACTTCCCGACCATGTGCATATTGATCCAGAAGTCTTCACCTTCCCGAATCTGAATCTCGGCTTCAGCAGATTTATCGCGCCCAAATTCATACTCGGCTGAACCACTCAGTCGTTGGGAAGGGTTGTAAAACTTCACATGCCAGACTCCGGGCAGCCATTCGTCGGCCTCCAACGGTGAGATAATGTCGTTGACGATCACATCCGGATCAAACCCAAGGCTCCGAAGCAGCGCAGCCAGCCCCTCTTCGTAGTCGCTGCGTCCGATGGAAAAACTGGGCACATCGGAGAGTTTTTCCTTAAACACTTCCACAAGGGCTACTTCTTGCCGGACAAGTTTGTACATCGGGCGCTGATGCTGAGACGCCATCTCCACCCGCGCCATCAGATCGGGGTTGACCATCGCAGCCGGCGAAAGGATCACCAGCACCACATCGGCTTTATGGAGCGCATCCGTGCTTTCCTGTTCACGTTCAGCGGCGTCTGTCTCCTGATTATAGGTATCCGCGATGTCAATCCAGACCTCAATACCACGTTTCATTAGATCAAGGGCTAGTTTATTCGCAGTTCGGGTATCGTTTGGCGCATGAGCCACAAAGACGTTCATAACTCCCTCTTGAATTTCATTTCCGAAGATTGTGTGAAATCCTTTGAATTTCACAAAATTCAGGTGACCAATCGCATTGGATTTTTAGTATAATGCGTATATAGTAAATCCTTAGCAGGGTGAGTCTGCTCTATCAATTTGATTTTTTGAGAGTGTACCTTATATGACAGTCGAAAGCGTTCCGCGCGAAGTCGATTTTACCAGACAGGTACGTGTTGATCGCCTTTCCACCCTCTGGAAAGTGACCATCGCGGGGGCTGGCTTGCTGATCTGGTTAGCCCTGATCATGTCGGCGCTCCAGCAGTCGGTGGTACTCGATGTGCTGCTACCGATAGGGGTGGTCGTCATAGGCTGCGTCGCCACTGGGATGTTTTTACGTCGGGGCCGATATGAGACGGCAGTCTGGGCCTATGCAGGGAGTATCCTGCTCGCCCTTGTAATTTTAATGATGCCACCGGCTACCGCCACCAGCACCGTCCGACGCGACCTGATCCCCTTCATTTTACCCATCCTCATCCTGTTAGTAGGTCTGCTGCTGCCTGCAAGGGCAACGGTGATCATGCTTGCACTGTCTGTGGCGGTGGTAATTTTTGCCCCCAACATAGGCCGCGGTGTTCTGGTTGAGCCTCATCAGGGGTTCGCCATCTTGTTGTGCATCACCGCCGCAGGCTTGGCCTTCCAGACCTCAGGGGAGATCTTTGGGATCGCTGAATGGGCACTGAGCAGCTATAACAAAGAACGCCAGATCAAAGAAGCGCTCTTTGACACCCAAGAGGAGGTCAAGCGCAGTTACGTGCGCCAAAAGACTCTGGCGGATCAGTTGAAACAGGTGAATACTGATCTGGAAGCGGCAAAGGCTGCAGCCATTGAAGCCAAAAACTTCCGGGGGCAGTTTCTGGCGAACATGAGCCACGAATTGCGGACTCCCCTGAACGCTATCATCGGCTTCAGCGAGACCATGCTCAACTTCCCCATGATGTATAACAATCAATCCCTTCCGGATGCCTACCGCGCCGACTTAAATCAGATTTTTACCAGCGGTAAACATCTGCTCCAACTGATCAATGATATCCTTGATCTTTCCAAAGTGGACGCAGGGCGCTTGGATATTGAAATCGAACCGATTGATCTGGATACTGTGCTCAAGGGGGTACTCTCCACCGCTTTGGGCTTGGTGGGGGATAAGCGGGTTCAGCTTCGCCGCGATACCCCACAGCAGCTTCCTCAGGTCATGGGTGACCCCTTACGCGCCCGTCAGGTGATCTTAAACCTGATGAGCAATGCGGCCAAATTCACCGACGAGGGTGAAATTGTGCTGGGGGCACGCGATAATGGGGATGGCAATGTCTTGCTGTGGATCAAAGATACCGGGATCGGTATCGCCCCCCAAGATCTCGGCAAGATTTGGGAAGAGTTCCGTCAAGGTTCAGCAGGGCGTCAAAAAGGGCGTGCCGGGTCCGGTCTAGGGCTTGCCATTTCACGTCAACTGCTCAACTTGATGGGGGGGAAGATTTGGGTCGAAAGCGAATTGGGCAAGGGAAGCACTTTCTTCTTCACGCTGCCCATCCACCAACCGGAGAAAGTCGAAGCGCAGCAGGGATAAGCCATGCGTATCGCTTACGTCGAAGATAACCCGACCAATCTGGCGCTGGTGGAGCGCATCGTTAAGATGGCAAATCATTCCGTCGTCTCGTACACCGAAGGCGAGGAAGCCCTCGATGCGCTCAAGCGCGAGACCTTTGACCTGATTTTGATGGATGTCGAGTTGGCTGGGGTCATCAGCGGGCTAGAAGTGGTTCGCCAACTGCGGACGCACGGCCTCAAGACGCCCATTATTGCGGTCACTGCCTATGCTATGATGGGGGATCGTGATAAATGCCTTCAGGCTGGCTGCGATGACTATTTGCCCAAACCGCTCCCGATCACTGATTTTATTCAGCTTCT
Source organism: Anaerolinea sp. (assembly GCA_014879835.1). Classification (GTDB taxonomy): domain Bacteria; phylum Chloroflexota; class Anaerolineae; order Aggregatilineales; family UBA2796; genus UBA2796. The sequence continues at coordinate 10,236 of JACSRJ010000289.1, read as the reverse complement.
GGCGCGTTTTGATGCGATTACCAAACAGCGCAGTATCTCGGCAGCTCTGTCAACTTCTACGGTGCCAGCGGTAGGGACTGTCCCCGCTGCTCCGGCGACTTCCCCGGAGTTGGCCGCACCAGCCGCCGTTGCGGAACCATCCCTACAACCTGCGCCAACCCTTGCGGCGGCAGCACCGCCAGCAGCGGCCGTAGTGCCACCAGCAGTGCCACCTTCAGCACCGATGCCAGCACCTACCCCAAGCGCCTCAGAAAGTGCGCCGAAGGTTCAACCTGACGCATCCGCTGAGCCTGTTGCACCTGTGGCGGTCCCGGTGAGTTCGCCGGCCCCATCAAGCGCCAGCGCTGCAACCGCACCTACCAGTTCGTCAAGCGGGCACACGGTAACGCCGCCCGCACCAGTCCCAACGCAACCACCGCCGGTTGTTAACAATACTTCCACACCGTCGGAGCCGCCGCAGCCCAACACGAACTCAGGGTCATCCCGCGAGACTTCGCCTTAGGCCTAAGCATAGAGTCCAGAAGTACTTTGTAGTTTGTGGGGTGGAGACAGGTAAGCATGATCACCATTCAAGCTGGATATGCGGTGGTCGTCGATGATGAGCCTGCTAATCGGGACTTCCTCGAACGGCTGCTTCAGATGGCAGGATTCAAGGTGAGCAGCGCCGGTACTGGGAAGGACGGGTTAGCGGCCGCACGCGCCGTACCTTCATTGGCTTTGGCCTTGATTGATCAAGAACTCCCCGATGGGCACGGTATTGATGTGATTGCCCAGATGCGAGCGGAAAACCCCGAATCGGTCTTGATCATGGCCACCATGCATGATGACCGCGATTTGATTGATCGGGCCTTTGTCGCCGGGATCGATGTATTTCTGGTGAAACCGCACGGTTTCATGGAGTTGTACAAACGCCTTCAAGAAGTGGACTCCGATGCCTCCCTGCTCCGGCGCATGGTCATTGATCAGTATGGGCCACGTCCCTACCGGGGGCCACGCCGCACAGTGGGCACTGCCGCAGTGGCGCCAGTTTCAACCAATCTTTCTACGGACGGGACTGCACCCACCGTCCCACCAGTCAATATGCCTGCACCTGTGGTCATCCCTGCGGTGCCCGCCATGCCTGAAGCCCCGGCCCTCAAAGTCGAGGTGAGCGCGACGCCGGCACCCGTCACCCCACCAGCCCATACGCCCGCGCCCGTGGTGGCCCCGGTGACGCCCGCCGTGCCCGAAGCCCCGGCCCTCAAAGTCGAGGCGAGCGCGGCACCTGCACCCGTCACCCCGCCAACCCATACGCCCGCGCCCGTGGTGGCCCCGGTGACGCCCGCTGTGCCCGAAGCCCCGGCCCTCAAAGTCGAGGCGAGCGCGACGCCGGCCAAGACGGACGCCCCCCCGTCCACACCAGCGGGTATCTCTAACAAGGCACCCACCGAAACTACCTAAAATCTGTGATTCTACGGCGCCCTGAGCGCCGTTTTTTTCGGGCTAACCATGAAAAACGTAAACTTGCAGCCCACCATTGTTTATACGCCTGTTTACGACATCCACTTTTGGGGCATTGAAAAAATGCACCCCTTCGACAGCCGAAAATACAGCCGCGCCTACCGAATGCTTAGGCATACTTTTGGGCAACCACTGGAGACCCGCACCACCGCCCCAAAAGCCCAGATCAGCCAAACCGAACTCCTCACCGTCCACAGCGAAAGTTACTTGCAGCGGCTCCACTCATCGGCGTACCTTTCGCGCATCGTCGAAATCCCGGTGCTTGCCAAAGTACCTTACCCTGTCCTTAACTACCGGCTACTGCGTCCTATGCGTTGGGGGGTGGCCGGAACCTGTCTTGCGGCCAGCATTGCCCTCGAACGCGGGATCGCCGTCAATCTTTCCGGGGGGTATCATCATGCCAGTCGTGAGGAGGGTGAGGGCTTCACGATCTATTCGGATATTGCCCTTGCCATTGTGGCCCTGCGTCTGGCCAACCGCCTCAACGAGAATCAAAAAGCCATGATCGTTGATCTGGATGCGCATCAGGGCAACGGTCATGAACGCATTTTTTACGAGGATCGCTCGGTGTACATTTTTGACATGTACAACCAGCACATCTATCCCCGTGATGCCTATGCCCGTCAGCGCATCAACTATGATGTGCCTCTCATGCCGGGGTGCGGCGGCGACGAGTACCTCTCCCTGCTGCGTAAGGCGCTGCCTGCGGCCATCAAAGCCGCGAGTGAGGTCGGGGTGGCGATCTACGTGGCCGGTACGGATGTTTTTGAACGCGACTTTTTGGGGATGCTCAGCCTTGATGAAGAAGCCGTCTGTGAACGGGATCGGTATGTGATCGACACCTTCGTAAAGGCTGAAATCCCGCTGGTGATGGTATTGGGGGGAGGTTACAGCCCCGACAGTTACCGCCTCATTGCGGCCGCCGTGGATTACATCATGCGCCGTTACGCGGGGCTGCGTTAATGGGACTGGCACCGCTCCAACCCAAACGGGCACACCTGCTGGCGTGCCCGTCCGATGAACTTAGATCAATACGACAGAGATTTTATTCGCCGCCGGGGGTGACCTCAACGGTTTTGGGTTCGTACTTCTCGCCCATCAGATCAAGATCGGGCATATCCTTCATCAACCCTTCAAGCGCCTTGGTAACCAGATCACTGCGGTAGGCGCCTTCAGGTTCTTTGGTGATCACTTTGCCTTCGAGCGCCACCTTGACCGTCTGGGCCCAAAGTGCTTCGTCCATCATGCCGATGCCCGCAGGGGAGGGCCAGATCAGCTTGTTGATCTCGTTCAACTGCCATGTCATGTGACCTTTACCCAGCGTGGGGCCGTTGGCCAATACAATCTCAACACATTCATCGAAGTTATCGCGGCAGTAGGCCCAACCCCGGATCGAAGCCCGGATGAACTTCACCGCGACTTCTTCGTTGCCTTCCATAGCGAGGAAGGCTTCACTGGCGAAGATGTGATCCTGAAGCATGGCCGTGCCTACATCGTTGTAGTTGATCACGTCCAGTTCTTCAGGTTTGAACAGCTCGCCCGTTTCGGGGTTCATCTGCTCCAGCACCTGCGCATACTCGTTGTAGGTCATGGCCTGCGCCGCATCCAATTCACCATTCAAAAGCTGAGACATATCAAAGGACTGGTTGACGATGGTCACATCATCCTTGTTGTCAGGATCAATGCCCGCTGCCCGAAGGGCCGCAAAAAGTTCATGCTCGTTGCCAAACCCCCATGTGCCCACCCGTTTGCCCTTAAGGTCGGCAATGCCAGTGATCCCGGCAGTCTTAAAGGAGACCTGAAGGGTGCCGCTGCGCTGGAAAATCTGGGCGATGTTGATCAGATCAGCGCCCTCCTCGCGGGAGGCAAGTACCTTCGGCACCCATGCGATCCCAAACTCCGCCCCGCCGGAAGCAACCACCTGCTGAGGCACAATATCGACTGCGCCTTCGAGGATGGTCACATCCAAGCCTTCATCCGCGTAAAAACCCTTCGCCACAGCCGCATAATAGCCCGCAAACTGAGACTGGGCTACCCATTGAAGCTGAAGCCGAACCTTCACCTTGTCTTGGGCACGTGCGCCTCCTAGCGTTCCCGCCAGCAGCAGCGCAGACACGATTACAATTGCCAGAATCCGTTTCTTCAACATACCAACATATCCTCTCTAGCTCTCTTTGATTGAACCGCTGCGAAAAAACGACCACTTGGGGTATTTTGTGGCTACCGCTCGGTATTTCTGAAGGATACATGCCACGGCATGATCAACCGCTCGGTAAGCTGCACAATAAAGTAAAACGAGAGTCCAATGACGGAGGCCATGATGATGCCCGTCCAAGCGCGTTCAAAGTTAAAATTTGACGCTTCTTGGGTGATAAAAACCCCAAGCATCACCCGCTGTCCACCAAAAAACTCTGCAACGACAGCCCCTATCGTACTCAAAGTGCTGGCAACGCGCAACGCGCTGAAAATGTAAGGCAGGGCGTTGGGGATGCGCAGACGGAATAGTATGGTGAAAGGGTGCGCCGCGTAGGACTGCATCAATTCTAGTTGGCGCGGTTCTACGAGGGTTAGCCCCCGCACTGTGTTGATCATCATGGGGAAAAAGACAATGATGGCCACGATGGACATTTTCGAGGCCGGGTTTTGAGTCCCAAACCAGTTGTTCATGATTGGGGCAAAAGCGATGATGGGCACGGAGTTGGCGGCGATGGCAAAGGGCATGGCCGCTTCACTGATGATCGTCCAGCGGGCGGTGATGAGGGCCACCGCCAACCCCAAACCGCAGCCCAGACACATCCCCCCGAAAGCAGACCAGAGCGTTGCTAAGGTCGCCTGAAAGAGGATCGAACCTTCGCCGGGGGTGGTTGCAAGCCGAATCTCATTGAGCATCGCGTTGAGGATGACCGAAGGCGCCGGCAGCAGAAACTTCTGGATGTTAAAGACCCTCACCAGCAGCTCCCAACCCACCAACACGCCCACCGCCACCAAGATTGTGGGGGTATAGTGGCGCAGTTTTTGCAGTCGGGAAGGTTCTCCGGAAGCCGAAACACGGGAGGAAGTCATTGGCCCACCTCCGGGGTTTCATCCGCTTCATCAAGAGCGTGGGCCTCGCGCAGCAGCTCGCGCACTTCGATCACCTTTTGAAAATAGGTTTCGGTCTCACGGGTTTCAAAACTGCGGGGGTACGGTAAGGTGATGTCCACGATCCGGGTGATCCGTCCGGGGCGAGGCGACATGATCACCACCCGGTTCGACAAAAACACCGCCTCTGAGATGCTGTGAGTCACAAAGACGATGGTCTTGTGGGTGCGGTACCAGATGCGCAGCAGTTCGAGGTTCATCCGTTCGCGGGTGAACTCATCAAGGGCCCCAAAAGGCTCATCCATCAGCAGGATCGAGGGATCAAAGGCCAGCGCCCGCGCAATTGAGACTCGCTGCTGCATCCCACCCGATAGCTGCCACGGATAATGATTGCCAAACTTGCCCAGTTCGACCAGTTCGAGCATCTCCTGAGCGCGGCGCTTACGCTCTTGTGGGGCATAGCCCATGATCTCAAGGGGGAGCTGCACATTTCGGATCACAGTACGCCAGTCATAGAGGGTGGCCGACTGGAACACGAAGCCATAATCGCGGTGTTTGCGGGCTTCTTCGGGCTGCTGTCCATTGACCAGAAGTTCCCCATTGGTGGGGTGGATCAGATCAGCAATCAAACGCAAAAGGGTTGACTTACCACACCCAGAAGGCCCAATCAGGGAGACAAACTCGCCCGCCGGGATTTCAAGGTTGATGTCCTGTAGGGCGATCACCTGCTGTGCGCCGTTGGGGTTGAAGACTTTGTTGACCTGTCGGGCGCTGATCGCCAGTGGTGGGGGTGGGGTGGTATTCATGGCTCTCGAAGTCAGTTCCATTCTCTTAGTATGCCTTTAACCAGCGCGCATCGATTTGGGCAGCAAAACAAGCTCCAGCATCGCAATCACAAGGAAAAAGCTGATGCCCATCGCGGCGGCCACAAAGATTGTGGCCCATAGTTTCTCTGGCCCAGAAGCGTAATACTGATTGAAATTCAGAATCGCCCGTCCCAAACCATCAGGGATGCCAGAGGGCAGTTCCGCGATGATCGTGCCCACCACGCTGGCCGTTGCGGAGACTTTTAGGGCTGTGAAGATATAGGGCAGGGCTGAAGGCACCCGCAGTTTCCAGAAAATCTCCCAACGGGAAGCGGCATAAGATCGCATCAACTCCAGTGCATTGGGGTGAGGCGATTTCAAGCCGCGAAGGGTGTTGATGGTCACCGGGAAGAAGGTCAAGTACGCGGCGATCACGGCCACCGACCAAAGCGGGTCTTTGAGCCAGATCACCACCATGGGCGCAACCGCGAGGATAGGGATGGTTTGGGAGGCGATCACGTAGGGCAGCAGTCCTCGCTCTAACAGCCCAGAATGAGCAAAAACCGCGCCCAACACAAAACCCAAAATGACCCCGATCACAAACCCTAAAACCGCTTTTTTGAGGGTGATCTGAGCCGCGTCGAGCAAAATGCCCAACAGCAAGCTGTCTCCATTGCGGCGCGCCGGTTGAAAGAGCGCCTCCGCAATCACCTGAAGATGGGGCAGTTTGAGGTCATTTCCGATGCTCAGATCAATCAACTGCCATTGGCGGGGGGCATTGAGGAAACGATCAAGGGCAAAATCACCCTGAACTGTACCCAGCGGCTCCCCCACAAGCTGGCTGATCGAGGGCCAGCGCTCCGTATCTTCAGCCCGCACCACCACCACCGAACGCCGGGGTAAAGCGGGGATGATGGGCAGCCCCAACTGACGCGGTTCGGTCTCAATCCGAGTCAGGTAGCGCAGCCCCGGATGGGGCATGGCGGCCGCTTCAGAGAGCGGGGTGTTGTCGGCTGCAAGCAGGGTTTCGATAGTCTTTTTGTCCACGATGAGCGCGTTGATCTCACGCCTTTCGAGGGCATTCAGGCTCTGTTCAATAGTCTCAGCGGCGCTAAAGGTGTAACCCGGCTGCCCAATCACAATCTTATAGTCGTTGGCCTGCGCGCTGAATTTAAGCAGTTCCCACCCTAACATAATCGCGGAGAGAACCACCATAAAACCGAGGGTCTTGGTCACCTTACCCGGCGCTAAAAGCAGGGCCGCAAGCATCAAGGCGATGGCGAGCTGCACCAAGCCAGCGGTTTCGTCACCGGGCAGGACGGGCACAATGAAGATCAGACTGTCCAAGCCCAAGAGGGCCAACAGTAAAGCCCGTCGCGGCCAGCTTGAACCATTCCGAAGAAATGCCCCCACCAGTCCCACGAGGGTGAAGACCAGCGCCAGTGTTATGATCCCAAGCAGCAGATCACGCATGGTGAGCAGATGCGCGTTGGGCGAGGCGGACCCAGACTGTTGGGCAAGCCACAGCCCTAACTGGCCGAGGGTGGATTCAACCAGAACCGGGGTGGAAGGTTCAACTTGTAAGAACTTTGCCCCGATCAGGATCAGGGTCACGATCACACCGAGGCTAAAGAGCGCCGCTCCCACCCGATAGGGGCTGATGCGCGCTGGGGTGATCCCCATTCGGGGAAGGTCAGGTACAGCCGTGTCGGTCATGCGATTGCCACTTCACCTTTTGTTGGCGGGTAGGGCTATTCTACTCATTGGCGTGCCTGCGCGCCAACAGCGTCGCATTTGGCCGTACAGAACCTGAAACTCAGACCCCCCAGAACAAGCGCATCCCTATCAGCAGGGTCACAAAGGCGACCATACTCAACCCTAGACCCACCCGCGCAAAATCGCCAAAACGATACCCACCGGGGATCATCACCAGTAGATTCACAGGATGAGCAATGGGGGTCAAAAAGGCCGCAGAACAGGCAATCGCAACGGCAGTAGCCATCGCTTGAGGGTTTGTCCCAGTCTGCAAGGCCGCACTAACCGCAATGGGGCCGATCACAAAGGCGGTTACCTGCCCTCCGATCACCTGTGTGATGAGCATGGTTAGGAGGTACATCCCCGCGATCAGTGTCAGTGAGCTTTGCCCCGCAAGGGCGGCGGTGAACATCTGCCCCACTCGTCCGGCCAAGCCGCTGGTGGTCAGGGCTGTGCTGATGGGCAGCATCCCGGCGATGAGGAAGATCACCCGCCACTCGACGGACTCATAAAATTCATCCATCTTGAGGCAACCTGACAGAACCATGCCCACCGCACCAGCGAGCATCGCCTCCGGAAGGGGCACCAGATCAAAAATAGCCACACTGAGCACCCCAATGGTGATGACCACTGCCCAAAGGGCTTTGCCCCTAAGGCGAAACGATTCGGGGGCAAGTTCTGGTGAGGTGGTTTCAACAAGGGCCGAGCTGCTGCTGCGGGTTGGGAGCAAACGCCGTCCAATCACGGCCATATAGACCACACCCATCACAAGGATCAGCCCGCCAGTAGGCACAAAATCCCACATGCCGAGGCGTTTTAGGCCTTGGGTTTCGAGGATTCCACTGAGGACGATGTTGGCCGTGGTGAAGTAGGTGGCCATGCCCCCCACCAGCGTCCCAAATGAGAGGGGAATGAGCAGTTTGGAAGGGCTGATCTTGGAGATACGCCCCACATGGACAGCCGCTGGCAGCAGCACTGCGCCCGCGGCAATGTTGTTCATGATCAGGGAAAGAGCCGCACCCACAGCCATGAAGATCACGATCAGGCGCACTTCTGATCCTGCCCCAAGGTTGTTCAGGCTGGACGCCACCGCACGGATCACTCCGCTGCGATCCAAACCTGTGGTGATCACAAACAGTCCGATCAGAGTCATCACCGCAGAACTGCTGAAGCCTGCCAATACCTGAGCCGAAGTGAGGACGCCGCTGAAGCCAAAAGCCAACAGCACCAACAGCGCCACCAGATCAGGCGCAAGGCGGTTGGAGAAGATCAGCCCAAAAGCGCTGACCACAATCACAATGACGGTTAACTCTTGTGCTGAGAGCATGTTCTCTCGTTCATTGGGGAGACTCGTTTCTTGTGATTGTACCGAATTGATGGAGAAACCAAACCCAATGGGCCCGATCCCCCAATCAACTGCCATTGTTGCGATGCCCCTAGCTTTTGGGCTGAGGTCACGTCTCTGGGTCGGGGTTGGGTTGGGGCGCTTCTGGAAGGGGGCGCTTCCAACCGCCCCGCGCAACCAGCGCAAACCCCATCACGGCGAGACCAAACATCACCAAGAGTGCGATGAACTTAAAGGAACGACTGGTGGTAAGCAGGGCCAGCAGCCCAAAAGCGGCGCAAAAAAGATAATAGCCCGCAACGATCAGCCGAGGTGAGACCCCTTTATCCACAAGCCGAAAGTGTAAATGCCCCCGATCCCCCACCAGCGGGTTTTTGCCAGCGCGTAAGCGGCGAGCGATCTGCCATGCCACATCGAGGAGGGGAAGCCCCATCACCAACAGGATGGTGGCCATCTTGGCCCCTCCGATGATGCTCAGGGTGCCGCTGATATACCCTAAATAGATCGCACCGCTGCCAAGATAGATGCTGGCCGGAAAGGTGTTGAAGCGTAAAAAACCGAGAGTCGCCCCAATGAGGGCCATGGGCAGCAGGCTCACACTGAGCTGCCCTTCACGCATGGTGTGGATCAGGAGCAGGATCGCGGCGATCAGGTTGACCCCGGCTGAAAGCCCATCAACCCCATCCAGCCAGTTGACGGTGTTCATCATCAGCAGCAGCCAAAACAAACTGATGATGATCGTGATCAGGTAGGGGAAGGTCTCGGTGGTGATGCCCGTGAAAGGATTGTTGAACTTCTCAATAAAGATCAGGAACAGGATGGCGATCCCGGCGCTGATGAACTGCCCAATAAACTGAGGAATGGCGGGCAGATCATACCGATCATCAAGCAGCCCCACGATCACGATTACCAGACTGCCGATAAGCAGCCCTATAAGCCGGATAGGTTCTTTGGGATCGGCGCGCTCTACGGGTAACAATTGAGCGATCAGGGCTGCCACGGTAAAGGCCCCAAACAAAGGCAATATGCCCAGCTTAGGAATGTCCCCCGTGTGTTTGCGCCGTCCGCCCGGTTTGGCCACAATACCCCACCGAATCGAAAGCCGTTGAGCAATCCGCGTGAGGAGAAGGGAAGCTCCCAAGGCAGCCAAAAAGGTGAGCGCGAGTGAAAACCAGTAAGAAGAAGTCATGTTCACGTTTGTTCCGGCGGAGAGGGTACCACATCCCCTCGGTGACGCCAAAAGGAGTTTCTGAGGCGTTTTGAAAGACCCCTTTTCGCCCGTTTGCCCTCCGTTCTGGCAAGGACTATCCCCATCATCCCGGTTCTCTGATACAATCGCGCCCCGTTTGTTGTATCGGAATCAAGTCATGAGGGTTGGAAGTTGACTTTTCCCGCTGAACCTGAACGTTCCCTTGAAGATACCCAACCGCGCCGCATCGAAGGTCTTGATGAGGACGAACCGCGCCGGGGTTGTGTTGGCACACTCTTCACCAGTTTGCTGGTGCTGATGATGATTTTTACCGGGTTGGGGATCATCGTCCTTGCCGGGGTCGCAGGCTGGCGAGATGGGGGTATTGCCCGCCGCACCGAACAGGCGCACGCCCTTAATGCCACCCTTGATCGTCAGTCCACCCTTGCATGGACGAATTTGGGCGAAGGGCAGTTTGAATTGGCCTTTAATCGCTGTGATTACATCAGTACCTTGCAGCCGCTGTATCCCGGTGCAAACCAATGCCGGGCCACGGCCCA
>JACSRJ010000285.1 GCA_014879835.1 Anaerolinea sp. | reverse complement strand
TCCAGCGCATAGATCGTGCCCGTATGCCCCTCCAGTGAAAGCAGGGCTTCACCGCTTTGAATATCAATCAGACGGATCGTCCGATCTGCACCTGCTGCAAGGATCATGAGAACATCGTGCCACTTCACAAAACGGGCGTCATAGGTGCCCCCGGTGGAACCCGCGATCTCGCCCGCTTGCTGCCATGACTCAAGGCTCCATAGGTAAATTTTCCCCGAAAGTGAAGGCAGCAGCAGCAGGTCTTGATCGGGGGCAAGATCCAAGGTGGAAAAGCCACCTGCCAGCACGCTGCTCTCTAAGGGATCCTCCTGTCCTGTTTGCCACAGGGCGATGGTGCCATCATTATTGGCGCTTACAAATCGTTCACCATCGGAAAGCCACTTCAGCCCGGTCACCCGGTCACGTTGAACCTCGTACTGTTCGATAAAATCGCCAGAGTTAACCTGCCACAAGCTGATGTTTCCGTCGGCATCCCCTATCAGCAGGCGTTTGGCATCGTGGCTGAGGGCAAGCGAGGTGACCTCCCCGCCCGGATGTTCCCAACTCATGATGGGTTGGGCATCAGCGGTGTCGGTGATCAAGATCATGCCGCTGGAGTCGGCGCTCACCAGAAGTGCGCCATCAGCGGAGAGTTCAAGGCGGCTGATGGGTGCAGTGTGATTCTGTACATAAGCGGCGGGATACCGTAAATTCAAGGCCAGATCGAGAGCATCCAGACCCTCTTGGGTGGATTTAATATTGAGCGAGCGCAGAGCCAGCATCGCCACGAGTTCTGGGGTAACCCCTGTGAGTGAGACTGTTTTGGCGGCCGCGGCCATGCGCAGCCCTTCGGTCAGATCAAAGTTCGCTTGCGCGGTCGCTTCCGCAGCCACGGCCTTGCCCTGTGCGATGGTGGCGGTGGCCGCGCTGTTCAGGGCGATGATCTCGTTGGCGCGGGCGGTTGAAGCGCTGTTGATGGCCTCCCCTTGGGCGATGGTGGCGGTGGCTGCGTTGTTGATGGCCTCACCCTGCGCAATGGTGGCCGTGGCCGCATTATTCAAGGCGATCTCGGCGTTGGCCGCAGCCGTCGCGGCATTATTGATCGCTTCCCCTTGGGCGATAGTCGCGGTGGCCGCGTTGTTCAAGGCGATCTCGGCGTTGGCCCGGGCCGTGGCCGCATTGTTGATGGCCTCCCCTTGGGCGATAGTGGCGGTAGCCGCGTTGTTGAAAGCAATCTCAGCGTTGGCCCGGGAGGTGGCCGCACTGTACAACGCTTCCCCCTGCGCAATGGTCGCGGTAGCCGCGTTGTTGATGGCCTCACCCTGTGCGATGGTGGCCGTGGCCGCATTGTTGAAGGCAATATTGGCGTTGGCCGCGGCTGTCCCAGCATTGTTGATCGCTTCGCCCTGCGCAATGGTGGCCGTGGCCGCATTGTTGAAGGCAATATTGGCGTTGGCCGCAGCCGTCCCGGCGTTGTTGATCGCTTCCCCTTGGGCGATGGTGGCCGTGGCCGCATTGTTGAAGGCAATGTCGGCGTTAGCCCGGGCAGTGGCGGCGCTGAAGATCGCCTCCCCCTGTGCGATGGTGGCCGTGGCCGCGTTGTTGAGCGCCTCATTTTGAGCGATGATCGCGGTGGCTGCATTATTTACCGCCGCTGCTTCGCTTTCAACTGCTTTGTTGCGGCTGTCGAGGGCAAACACCCCCAACAGGGTGGTGATTACCGCGGCTACGGCCATCACCCCCACCACGATTTTGAGTCGGTTGGCCGCTTTTTGTTGTGAGGAGGCCGCTTCCTTAGCCGATTCTGCCGCCTGCTGAGCGGACTCGGCGGCCTGCTTAGCGAGGGCGATCTCGCGCTCTTGACGTTCGCGCTCCTCCTGCATTTTGCGTTCCCGGGCCTGAATGCTGTAACGCACATAGAGTCCCTCATCGACACTGAGGACGATGTTAGGGTCACTCAACAGGGACTCAAACTGAACCAGACGAGCGCCTTCAGCAAGGAAACTCTCCTCACGTCCAGCGTTTATCCACTCCTGCTCAGCCGCGGTAAGCCGGCGTTGGGTGCGGATCGCCTCACGGTTAGTATCGAGCCACTCACGCAGGCGTTTCCAAGTACGGATAAGCGCCTCGTGGGCTACCTCGATGGTGGGAATGCGGGTTTCAGGATCACGGTCAAAGGTGAGCAGTCGGTACTTGACGTAACGATCTAACACCGCCTGAATGGTTGGATTCCCCCCCGCGCCGCTAAACTCCGTTTGTCGGGCACGACGGCGGGTATCTTCGGTGCCTTCACCGAGGGTCACCAAACGGAGGAATATTTGCTGAGCAGCCTGCTGCTGATCGGGTTCAAGTTCGGAGAAAAGTTCCTCAGCACGGCGGGCCAGAGCGCCCAATACCCCCCCCGATTCGCGGTAGGCAGCTAGCGTGAGGGTATTTTTTTTGCGTCGTTCATACAGCTCAGTGAGAGCGTACTGAAGCAGAGGCAGCGCGCCGGGTTGATCCCCTACCTCAGAGACGATGGTCTCGACCAGCCCAGTCTCAAGCTTTAACCCGGCCCGGCGGGCTGGGCCGAGGATTGCTAGACTCAGCTCTTCTGGCGAGAGCGGCAGCACCACCTCGGTGCGTTCACGCATCAAGCCACCGAAGGCGGGGTGCAGCAGGGGCCGATCATAAAAGTCAGCCCGCAGGGTGACGATCACCCGAAGGCGGCTGTCGGGGGCAGTTACCGCCGCTGCCAGATTGCTCAAAAAGCGCATCCCCTCAGAGTCACGTTCGCTCTGGGTAAAGGCTTCTTCAAACTGATCCACCAACAGCACGATCTGATCACGGCCCGGAATCAGTTCTTGAATGGCCTGATTCAACCCCTGATCACTGGTTTCAAAGCGCTCAATCAGAGTGCTGATCTCATCGTTCATGATGGCCACATTGAGGATCGCCGCAGCCAGTTCACGCAGGGGGTGATCACCCGGAGTCATATCGGTGAAGAACCAGCGATCCGAACCGGGCAGTTCGCCGCGCCGCAGAGCAGGGATCAGACCGGCTTTTACCACGCTGGATTTGCCACTCCCACTGGGACCAACCACAGCTAAAAAGCGGCTCAAGGTTTGATCCGGGCGCATTCGCTTGAGAAGCTGCTCGATCAAACTGTTACGCCCAAAAAAGTCGGCCGCATCGGCTTCATTAAAGGGACGCAGCCCTTTGTAGGGGTTTGGGGCCTCCGGGATCAAGATGCTGATCACTAGTTCGCCCGTGGCCATGTCAATATGCTCATCTTCACCCAGAAGCAGATCGTCAGGGTGAAGCGGATCCATCAGCACCAGTGTCTCACCTTCGCTGCCCTGCTTAAAGATCACGTCTCGAAAGGCGTGGGCCAAGGTGCGCGCATCGGGGTAACGCTCTGAAGGGTTTTTGGCGGTGGCTTTTTGCAATACCCCATCAAGATCGCCCGAAAGGTGGGGCATTTCTCTGGTGACGGAAGGCAGTTTCTCGTTGAGGTGGCTGTAAATCAACTGAGTCGAGGTGAAGTCACCCTCAAAGGGGGGTTTGCCCGTAAGCAGTTCAAAAAGGACAATGCCTAAGGCATACAGATCGGTCTGAGGTGAGACCGCCTCAGCCTTGATCTGCTCCGGGGCAAAATAGGCGGGCGAACCCACCAGTGTGCCTTCATCATCGCCATCAATGCGGGCGAGGTTTTTAGCGATCCCAAAGTCGGCAAGGTAAGTGTTGTCGTCGGCATCGAGCAGGATGTTGTCAGGTTTGATGTCCCGGTGGACGACCCCGGCACGATGGGCGATGGTGAGTGCAGCGGCCACTTGATCAAGATAACGGGCCACGGCCTCCGGCGGCAGTGCGCCCTTTTGTTGAAGCAGCACCCGCAGACTGCCCCCAGAGACATAACGCATCACCAGAAACGCCCCGCCCGGCTCCCGCCAATAGTCATAAAGGGGGATAATGTGGGGGTGCTCCAGCCGGGCTACAAGCTGCGCTTCAGCCTCAAAATTGCGCACAAAATCCGGGTGGTTAGCGTATTCGGGCAAGATCACCTTGATGGCAACATCCCGCTCGATGACTGCCTGATGCGCCATATAGACCTCACCAAAGCCTCCCGCGCCGAGGAGTTTGCGCAGTTCATACCCCCGCACAACCCTACCACTTTGATTGGTCACCGGAATCACCTCCGAATTACTTGGGTGTGGTGCTGATCATGATCATAGATTGTACTCCACCCCTGTTTTAATGCGATTCAAGGCTCAGACAAGAGGGCTTAGGGAGGTGTTCCGCAACCTACGGAGTCAGGGATACGGAGTTCAGGGGCAGCCTCGTTTCAGAGAGACTCAGGCGGCAAACGCTTCGGCACAAAAAACCGCATTCACTTACCCTGTGGTGAACACACCCCCTTACCCTTCCCGCCATCTATGGGCTATAATGAGAACTTCGCACCAAGCGAAATAATCGCAACAGCGTGGAGAGGATTTATCATGGCGCGTCCAAAGTTTGCATATTTTGATGGGCAGATCGTACCGATAGAGCAGGCGACCGTCAGTGTCATGACTCACGCCCTCAACTATGGGACGGCAGCGTTCGGGGGCATTCGGGCCTACTGGAACGGTGATCACAAGCAGCTTTACATTTTCCGCCCTGTGGATCACTTTGCTCGTCTCAAACAGTCAGCCTCGCTGTTGTTCCTGCCCATCCCCCAAAGCGCCAAAGACCTGCGCGATGTTTTGGTAGAACTGCTGCGCCGGGAGAACGAACATTCAGACATGTACATCCGCCCCTTGGTGTACGCCTCTGAGGAGGGAATCGGGGTGCGGCTGCACGACGTCTCCGCTGCCCTGACCATCTGGGCCATGCCCTTTGATCGGTATGTGAGCAAAGAAGAAGGGCTGGCCTTGGGCACGGTCTCTTGGCGGCGGGTGGATGATGCCTCGATCCCTGCACGGGGTAAGGTTGCTGGGGCCTATGCCAATTCCGCCTTGGCCAAATCTGAGGCGGTCATGAACGGCTTTGATGAAGCGCTGGTGCTCAATCAGGATGGGCATGTCTCCGAAGCAAGCGCTGCGAACTTCTTTATGCTGCGTCGGGGTAAGGTGATCACCCCACCGGTGAATGCAAACATCCTTGAAGGCATCACCCGCCACACGGTGATCCACCTGCTGCGCCACAAACTGGGCATGGAAGTGATCGAGCGCGATGTAGATCGCACCGAGGTCTATCTGGCGGAGGAAGCCTTCCTGACCGGGACGGGGGTGCAGGTCGCCGCAGTCACTTCGCTGGATCGGCGCAAGATCGGCTCCGGTGAGATGGGCCCGTTGGTCAAGAGTCTGCGTGAGGTGTTCTTTAAGGTGGTGCGCGGTTATGACCCCGAATACCATCATTGGACGCAGCCCGTCTACCTCACTGAACAGGTTGGGGTAAAGTAAGAGCCTGCGCTCAGAACGCATCTGATCACCAGTTGAAACATGGATTTTGAGTTCGTGAGGAGTTAAAGCTATGGCTGTGGCACGTGCGGATACTCCGCTGCTGGTCGCCAGCGGTGCGGAGTTGGAAAACTACCTTTCGGGGGATGTCCCGATCCTCCTCTACATTTGGCATGGCGAGTCGATCCGCACCGACATCAAAAACGAACTGGACAAAATCGCCCGTGAACAGGCAGGGCGAATTCTGGTGGTCAAAGCCGATGCCTCTCGTGCCCCGGAACTGGTGGAGCATTATGAACTGGGCAAACATCCGTTGATGATCGCCTTGGTGAAGGGTGAGCAAATCAGCCGCCGCAGCCGCCCATGGGTGACGGACATTGCCAGCACGGTTGATCTGCTTCTAGAACATGCACCCGCGCTGCCTGAACCGGTGGACACAGAGCCGATCATCGAAAAGCGCAAACCCAATGCCCCTAATAAGCCCGTGAAGGTCACCGACGCCACCTTTGAGCAGGAAGTGCTTAAGAGTGATCTGCCCGTGATCGTGGACTTTTGGGCGGAGTGGTGCGGCCCCTGCCGTCAGGTTGCGCCCATTCTGGAGAAGCTCGCCGGGGAGTTCGCGGGGAAGGTTAAAGTGGCCAAAGTGGACGTGGACGCCAATCCCGCCCTTTCTCAGGCCTTCCAGATCATGAGCATCCCCACCTTGATGTTCGTGAAAAAGGGCAAGATCGTGGGGCAGCAGGCAGGTGCACTGCCTGAACATGTCCTCCGTGATGCCCTCAATCAATTGGTGAAACTGCCCGTCTAAAAAGGGCTGCAAGCTCCCATTCTGTCTGTCTACTGGAAAACCTAGAATGGGAGCTTTGCTGAGTACTCACCCCTCAACACAACAAGACTTAAGACAGACCCCAACAACGAGGGATAAACAAAACACGCAACATGTGGAAATGGTTTAAAGGTATGTTTGCACGCCAACATCTGATCACCACTGATTATCACACCCATCACGCCCGCTGCGGTCATGCCACTGGCACTATTGAAGATTACATCAAAGCGGCCCTGCAAAAAGGACTGACCGAGATCGGCATCTCGGATCACTGTCCGATCTACTGGAAAGAGGGCGATGATCCCATCCCCACTGTGGCCATGGCCAAAAGTGAACTTGATGGTTATGTGCAGGAAATCCTGACCCTTAAGGACAAGTATTCAGGGCAGATCGAAGTGCGGTTGGGGCTGGAGTGCGATTACGTCGAAGGCATGGAGGATTTCTATCGCACCCTGTTGGCCAAATATCCTTTTGATTACCTGATCGGTTCGGTGCACTATGTCTTTGATCAGAACGTTTACAACAACGGGCGCTGGCACAAAGTCACCGATGTGATGCGCGAATACCGCGAATACTACCGTCTGGTCGAAAAATCGGCCCAAAGTGGGCTGTTTGACATCATTGCCCATACCACCGCCATCCTTGCTTATGCCCCCAAACCTTACCCTCAGGAAGTGGAAACCCTGCAAGATCAAGCGCTGGCAGTGATCGCCCAATCAGGCACCTGTGTGGAGATCAACACCTCTGGTTATCGTAAGATGACCACGGATCCCTTCCCCACGGTGCGCATGATCGCCAAAGCCCATGAGTTAGGCATTCCCCTAACCTTCAGTTCGGATGCCCATCACCCCGAACAGGTTGGTTATCACCGGGATGTGGTGGCTCAGATTCTTGAGAAACACGAGATTCGCCGGCTTGCGACTTTCAAGGGGCGTGAACGCACCATGATCACCCTTGACGCGGAAACCGTGAGGATTATCTAATGTCAGTTCCAACCAGCAAGGACGATCTGATCGCCCAAGTAGAGGCCTCACGGGCAAAACTTGAGTCCGTCTTGGCGCGCATCCCGGAATCTGAACAGGACAGGCCCGATCTGCCCGATGGAAGGTCGGTAAAGGACATTTACGCCCATTTGGAGTTTTGGACGGGACGGGCTATCTACCTTTTAGGCTGTGGGCTGCGTGGCGAAACCCCTATCCCGCTTCAGGAATCCGATGTGGACAAGATCAATCAGAAGGTTTTTGAGGGCAATCACCACCGGGCGGTGTCAGAGGCGCGCAAGGGTGAACGGGCTTCCTATGAGCAGCTTATGGGGATGATCCGATCCACGGCTGAGGAAGTTCTGCTTAAGCCGGGCTATTTCCCATGGGCGGAGGGCGCGGCTTTTGAGCAGTGGATTCGCTACAACACCTACGAACACTATGACGAGCATCTGCCCGATCTAGAAGCCTTCGTGGCCCGTGTGGGGGATAAAGCCCAGCAAGGTTAAGGCGGACAGGGCAGACCCCTGTCCCTACGGATTCGGCATCTGGTAGGGGCACGCCTGCGCTGTCCGTCTACCAGCGCCGAATTTTCAGGCAACCACCCTCCCCAGTTTGGCGGGGAGTTCACTTGCCCAAGCCCGAATCGCACTCCAGTCCCGGTTATCACCACGTCGGAAAATCCCCAGCAGGATACTTACCCGGAATCCAAACCGAGCCGCCGGAATCGGAATCTTTTTCGGTTCGATGATCCCCGCAAACAACCCTTCACTCACCGGTTTGATAAGCGCCCGCACGGGTGCCAGCCAACTCCCCACATCAGCTTTCTCAAGCATGGATTTGTTTTTGAGCGCCAGCGTAGAGCAGACCAGAAACGCGGCAAAGGGTCTTGCGGCCAATCCTGCGCGATTCTTCTCGATAAATTGCATGGCTTCGGGTAGCCACGCTTTGGCTTGAATGGCGCTTCCGGCCACAACGGCATCGTAAGGGGTGAGATCAGTGACTTCGTGCATCGGGCGCACCTCCGCATCCAGTCCATGTTCGGACAGCGTCTGGCCAATCGCCTCGGCCACGCCAGCAGTTGAACCAGTGAAGGTGGCATAGGTAACAAGCACCCGATTGGTCATGCCCAAAAACTCCTGTTTTTATCTGAATCCCTGACGCGACGGCCCAGCGGCGGTCGATCTTATACTGTATTACGCAGGACAGGTGGTTAGGTTGTGAGATGCTTGGCGGTTACGCCCTTGGCTCTGTTGGCAGACGTGCCAAAATGCGCCCTACAGAAAGTGGGGGACTTTGTAAAGATGGCGGACAGGGCAGACCCTGTCCCTACGAAAAATGATTCTCGTAGGGACAATGCGGACGTTGTACGCCACCCCCAACCGCACCATGATTAATACAAGTTCGGGCGGCGATCCCCCAAAACGGGCAGCTTGGCCCGCACTTCATCGACCATATCGGTATTGATTTTTAAGGTAAGAATAGTTTCATCTTCACCGGCTTCCGCAACTAAACCGCCCCACGGATCAACCACCATCGAGTGCCCACCAAAGACCGTGCCGTTGTATTCCCCCACGCGGTTACAGCCGATCACATAGTACTGATTTTCAATGGCCCGCGCCTGAAGCAGGGTGCGCCAATGATGGATTCGGGCGGCGGGCCACTCCGCTGGCAGCACGATAACTTTTGCGCCCTCGACCGCATAACGGCGCAGCAGTTCCGGGAAGCGCAGATCGTAACAGATGGCGATGCCCGTTGTGCCCCACGGTAGATCAATAGCCAGTGGCGCTTCGCCGGGGCTGAGGTAGGTCGGCTCCTGAAGGGGTTCAAAGAGGTGAATCTTACGATAAGCGCCCATTGTACCCGCACGGGGCGAAAAGACCGCAACCGTGTTGTAGACCCCCACCCCGCGCTTTTCGAGCATCGAACCGAGGATGACTACATTGAGCGAGCGGGCCAGCGCCCCCACCTGTGCAAACAGCCCACCTGCCAAAGGGCTGGCAGTCTCTTTGGCCCGATCCAGCGCATAACCGTTATCCCATAACTCCGGCAGCACCACCAGTTCTGACCCCCGCCGTGCGGCCTCTTGGGTAAGTTCCTGCATGGTCGCCCAGTTTTTACGCGGATCACCATCCTTGATGTTCATCTGAACAACGCTCACGGTGACTTGCGGCATAAATTTACTCCCTCGTGCGCTTGTGTATCCTGATGTTTGCTCCCATTAGACTATCACATTTTACCCGTTGCCCCCCAATGTTCATGGGAAATTCAAAAAGCCCGGACTGGGTTTTAGGGTGCGCTAGAATGGGCTGAGGCATGGTCTTTTTGGGGCTGATCAGTTTTTTGTACATCTTGCCGAACGACTGCCCCCAAATTTTGTCGCATCTGGCATTTGCACAATCCCCGGCCGGAAGTGTATTATCATGCCATCCCATTTCACAGAACGTGGGAAGTGAAAACCGCCTTTTTATGTCGGAGGATGGTTCTATGCTAAAAGTTAACCTTAAGCAACTGCTGCCTTTGGTAGCGCTGCTGGCGATGGTGCTTGCACCCGTCGGCACCCTTCAGGCAGCGACCATGAGCGGCGACGGTGTAGTCGTCCTGAGCAGCCCCATGCTTCAGGCGACGGAGCCAGTCACCATTTATGGTGCGACAGCGGCCTTGATCAACACCCTTGATCCTCAGATCGCTGAAGACTCGATCTCGATCCCCCCGATTGAGAACCTGTTCCTCGGTCTGACTGACCTTGATCCCAAGACCACTGCCGTGCGTCCTGAAATGGCCACCAGTTGGGAAGTGAACGACACCGGTGATGTGTGGACTTTCACCCTGCGTAACGATGTGCCGTGGGTACGTTACAACCCGGCCACCCAAGAGACCACCGAACTGCGCAAAGTCGTCGCTGAGGACTTTGTGTACGGCATCAAGCGCGCTTGTGACCCCCGCACCGGTGGCTATTACAGCTCCGTCGCGGCGGCGATGATCAAGGGCTGCGCCGAAGCCTTCGGGTCTGACCCTGCCAGCGTGACCGATGAAACCCTAGATCAGGTTGGGGTCAAGGCCCTGAGCGAGACCCAGCTTGAAGTGACCCTCAAGGGTTCCTTGGGCTTCTTCCTGAGCGCCAGCGGTATGTGGATTTTCCGCGCCTCCCCCAAGGAAGTGATCGAAGAGTTCGGTGAGAAATGGATCGAACCGGGCAACATCGTCACCAATGGGCCCTTCGTTTTGGCTGAGTGGGATCGCCCCGTGAACCGGGTGTTCGTGAAGAATCCCCTCTACCCCGCCGGGGTGAGCGACAACTACGGTGGCAATATCGAGCGCGTTAACACCATCGTGGTCAACGACGGCGGCACGATCTTCAGCCTGTACCAGAACAACGAGATCGACACCTCCGGTGTGCCTGCGGCTGAACTCCAGCGCATCCGGGCTGATGCCGAACTGAGCAAGGAACTGCGTCAGAACAGTGACCTCGCCGTGTTCTACTTCGGTTTTGCCTATGACAAACCCCCGTTTGACAATGTGCATGTGCGCCGTGCCTTCAGCGCCTCCATTGATCGTCAACTGTTCGTAAGTGAAACACAGGCGGATCAGGGTGTGCCTATGGCCCACTTTATGCCCCCCGGCATTCGCGGCGCAGTCCCGATCAACGAAGTTGGCATTGGGCAGCCTGCTACCCCCGGTTTTGATGCTGAACTGGCCAAGAGCGAACTGGCCGCGGGTGGCTTCCCCAACTGCGAAGGCCTGCCCGAAATCAGCGTCGCGGTCTATCAGGGCGCTTCTAACTGGGCAGAGTTCTTGCAGAACGGCATCCAGACTCACCTCGGCTGCGATCCGTCCAAGATCGTGATCGAAGAAGTTGAGTTCGGTGTCCTGCTCAGCACTATCAAGGCCGATACCCCGACCGCGCAGCGCCCGCACATCTGGACGCTGGGCTGGGGGCCGGACTATCCCGATGGTCATAACTGGGTGCATGACGTTCTGAGCTGCAAGGCCGATAACCCCTTCAAGCGTGAATGCAGCGAAGCCATCGATGGTAAGATCGATGCCGCAGCCACTGAAGTGGACCCGGCCAAACGTGAGCAGTTGTACCGCGAGATCGAAGAAGCCTTCTTTGGTCCTGAGGGGGACTTCCCCATCGCGCCGCTGTTCCTGAACATCAACATCTTCATGGTGAAGCCGTGGTATACGGGCTTCTGGGATACCGATGGTCTGTTCGGCGGGCCCCACTGGGAAAGCCGCAAGATCGATCAGGCGATGCAGCTTGCCGCACGCGGCAACTAAGCAGCGCTGATCAGTTCCCTTGCTGCTGTCTGAGACAGCAGTAAGGGCGCTTTAAGCAGCCTCTACAACCCGGTGCGTGAGTGCCGGGTTTTTATGTTAGGGGTTATGTACTTGCCCCGGAAGACCCCCATCCCATGCACCTGTGTGCGGGCTGAGGGGGCGACAGTAGGGTTGCTCTTATCCCCGGAGGTAGGTCTCGCCCTTACGAGGGATTTCGTAGGGGCGACCACATGGGGTCGCCCACCGCATGGGGCCAAACACCGGGCAGCCACACGGGGCTGCCCCTACCAGAATGAATTCTGTGGGGGTGCTTCAAACTTCAACTGTATAAGTCCTGCTCAAATAGACTCAAACCCCAAGGAGCGATAAAAACCATGCCAAAAGCGCCAAAGGGCAACAATGACCCTGCTCCAAAGATCGACACCAAAAAGAACATGTCCCCAGAGCAAATCGAAACGTTACTGGAGACGCTGAAGGTTCGGTTTGAGAAGAACATGAACCGCCACAAAGGTCTCAAATGGGCTGAAGTACAAACAAAGCTGGTAGCGAATGCCGATAAACTGTCATCGCTCAATGCAATGGAAAGTACTGGTGGGGAACCGGATGTGGTTGCTCATGATAAAAAGACGGGTGAGTACATCTTTTACGATTGTTCAGCGCAAAGCCCTAAAGGCCGCAGAAGCATCTGTTACGATGGAGAAGGGCAGGCAGAAAGAGAAAAGAAAGGCGTTCACCCAGCCGGTAACGCAGTTGATCTCGCCGCCGCGATGGGCATCAAACTTTTAACGGAAGAAGAATATCGGGAACTCCAAAAACTGGGAGAATTTGATACAACAACCGAGAGCTGGGTAAAAACGCCGGTTGAAATTAGGCGCTTGGGCGGTGCCCTGTTTTGTGATCGCCGCTATAACCATGTTTTTGTCTTTCATAACAGTGCACCTTCGTTCTATGCCGCTAGGGGATTCCGAGGCTCGTTAAGGGTCTAAGTTGAGGCTTTGAATCCTCCTAACGCCTAAAAGGATTTACCAACGTGACTGGGACTTTGCTGAATATGGCGACCATCCTGATCGGGAGTGTGATCGGGATTTTGATCGGCAATCGACTCTCCGAAAAAGTGCACGAGACGGTGATCACTGGCTTGGGCTGTGTGACCCTCGTCATTGGTGTTCAGAGCGCCATGGAGACTGGGAATATCCTCCTGCCGCTGCTGGCGTTGGCCATCGGGGCGATCATCGGTGAGACTCTCGATCTGGATGCAGGACTCAAGGCCTTTGGCGGGTGGCTCCAAAAACGTTTTGCCGGGGGGAAAAGCGCAGGCGATTCCGCCTCTGGGGAGATCAACCGGGCACAGCAGGCACGGCTGCGGTTTATCAATGGCTTTGTGACCGCTAGTTTGGTCTTTTGTATCGGGCCGCTGGCGGTGCTGGGTTCGATTCAGAATGGGATGAACGTGAATGATGTGCGCCTGCTGGCGATCAAGTCCACCCTTGACTTCTTCGCGGCCACGGCTTTTGCGGCCTCTTTGGGGATCGGGGTGGCCTTTTCGATCATCCCCACCTTTTTCATTCAGGGGGCTTTTTCACTGGTGGGGGTATTGATCATGACTGCCACCGCCAACCCGGAGACGGTCACCCTCAGCGCCAGCAATCCCTTCATTGTGGAACTCTCAGCCACAGGTGGTCTGATCCTGATCGGACTGGCGCTGGTGCTGCTCAACCTGAAGGCGGTTCGGGTGGCCAACTTTTTGCCCGCGCTGCTGATCGCGCCCCTGCTCATTTTTGGGGCGGGGCTGGTGGGGATCAATATCTATCCCCTGCGCTGAGCCAGTCCTTCCAATAGCGTTCAAACTGCTCTAGACGGCGGCGCTGCGGCGCGGAGAGCGCGATCAGCGGACGGCGCTCCGCGATGAATTGGATCGCTTCGTTGATCTCAAAACCGCACGAGATCAGATAGGCCGTGACCTGCGAGGGCGCACGCCCAAAGCCTGCGGCACAGTGGACGTACACCCCGCGCCCTGCGGCCACCTGCTCATGAATGAACAACGCCCCTTGATGAAGCTGTTCAAGGGTGGCTGCGGTGCCATCGATCACCGGCAGCCATAGGTAATAAGGGGTGTTGATCCCAAAACGGCGATCATCCCATTCGACCCGCATATTGACCAGCGCTGAAACCCCCCAACGGGTCATGCGCCGCCAGTCAAACAGACCGATCTGCCCGCCCACATACACATTCCGGGTGATGTGCAGCAGTCGTTTTGGGGGCGGCAGCCTGCCGTGATCGCCGATCCGAGAGCGGGCGTACCATAAAGGACGGGCGATCCCCTTTCGGGCCCATGCAGGCATGGGTGGGGGCGCTTCAGCCCGAATCTGCTCCGGGGTAGGGATGGGCGGATGATTCGGGGTCATGCCCTCACCATGAACCCTTCACCTGCATGGTGGGCAGGCGTTTGAGCGGCTTTCCCCGTAGGGCCGCTCGCATCGCCTCCCGATCATCCCACGGATGCTCTACCGTCCCAAAACACATACTTTGTTCATGCCCTTTGCCACAGGCGATCACTAGATCGCCGGGGTTAGCAAGCGCGCAGCCCAAGGCAATTGCCACCCCCCGATCTGGAACGCGGTAAAAAGTGCGCCCTTCACGCCCGCCCCGGCTGCGTGCGCCTACCGCCATGGACTCCAAGATTGCATCAAGGGACTCGGTGCGTGGGTCTTCGGCGGTAAGGATGCAAATATCGGCCAGTTCTGCACCATACTCCGCCATCATCCGCCGTTTTTCAACGTCACGCAGTCCGGCGCTGCCAAAGACTGCGATCACCTGCCCGGTGGTCATGTTTCTTGC
>JACSRJ010000118.1 GCA_014879835.1 Anaerolinea sp. | reverse complement strand
GTTCAGGAAGCAATCTGCAATCCGCAGCTCCAAAACCTGATTCTGGTCACGGTGCAGGATGCCGATGAAGCTGGTATCCCCGGCACAGCCGTTGAGGTTATTTGGGCTGACGGGCGCGAGACCTTCTACACTGGGTTAAAAACCGAACAGGATTCAGGCTACGCAGATTTTGAAATGACTCCGGGCACGTTTTATCAGGTAGCTTTGACCGGACAGAGTGAACGTACCCGTCGCTTGGAGGCTGGACAGTGTGAGGTGCGCGGTGGTGGCACGGCGCTCGCCTCCTACAGGGTGATCTTCCAGCGTCTGGCCACAAAATAACGGCGGATGACGCTGGTTCTTTGGAGCCAACTGAGGCGCACCATGAGTAGTGGATTGCGCCTCAGCTTTTCCCACTGAAACTGTCGGATGAAAGGGAAGATCGGGTGGGGGGTGATGCGCAGTTCCTTCTCCGCCTGAGTCTTCTCCAACGGACGTCCCAGATACTGTTGAAAGATACGCTTCAGATCACCGGTAAAAACCTCAGATAGGGTTGCGGTTTTGCTGTGCTCATGACGGCGCATAATCCCCCAGAACTGGGGAATCTGGGTGAAGGTGAAGCCTGCTTTGAGCATTCTCTGCCAGTACTCATAGTCCATCGCAAAGTGGTAACTTTCGTCCAAACCGCCCAACTGCTCATAGACCTCTCGCCGCCAATAGGTGGTCTCTTGAGCAACCACACACATCCGTTTGAGCACAAAGGGCACAGGCATTTCGGTGATGTAGTCGCGTAGATATGCTCCATCTGCATTGATCAGGCGGCGCAGAGCACACACGATTTTCACCTCTGGGTGGCGCTGAAAGACTTGTCCAATCTGCCACAGTGCCCCCGGCGCAAGCAGGTCATCGGAGTTGAGCCAACCCATGATCTCCCCGGTGGCGCGGGCGAATCCTTTGTTGATCGCGGATGCCTGCCCCTGATCCGGCTCACTCACCCAGTAACTGAGGCGATCCGCATAACGATGAATAATCGCCAAACTCTGATCCTTACTACCGCCATCGATCACCATGTACTCAAGGTTAGGGTAACCCTGATCAAGAACAGATCGTATCGTCTGCTCCAAAAAGCGCCCTTGATTATAGGAGGGAGTAACTACGGTGATCGTGGGTAGCGGCTCCATATTGCTTGAATATGTCCTATCGGCTATATTAAAGTTGTGGCTTCTGGCAAAATTTGATCTTGCCCCAGAAACAACCAATTGCAAACCCCGGAGATGATAATGACCCTGTCCGACTACCTTTTTCGCGGCAGTCTTGCTGATCTTGACCCTGATGTAGCTGATCTGGTGAATCTCGAGGCAGAGCGACAGGTGCGCCGCTTGATCCTGATTCCCTCCGAATCAACCATCCCCTATGCGGTGCGAGAAACCCTGACCTCCGCCTTTCACAACATTTATGCCGAAGGTTATCCACCCGAAGAAACCCGCCGTATGACCGAGGCTCAAATCCTTGATGCGGACATGCGTTTAGCCGAATACCGTCGTTATGCTGACCCTCGATATTACAAAGGCACTGAGATCGCCAATCTGATCGAGGCACTGGCGCGGCGGCGCACAGCGGAACTTTTCGCTACTGAGAAATATGGCCCGGACAGCCTTTTTGTGAACGTCCAGCCTTTATCGGGTGCACCTGCCAACAGTGCTGTCTATACCGCGCTTATCCAACCCGGTGATACGATCATGGGCATGAATCTGCTGCATGGTGGACACCTCTCACACGGAAGCCCCGCCGCTCGCAGTGGCAAACAGTACAACGCTATCTTCTACGGGGTGAATCCTGATACTGAACGGATCGATTACGATGCAGCCCTCGCATTGGCCTTGCAGCACAAGCCAAAAATCGTCATCGGCGGCTTCTCCTCGTACCCATGGGCCGCAAACTGGGAGCGTTTGCGCCAGATCGCTGATGCTTGTGGTGCGGTGCTGCTAGCCGATATTGCCCACGTTGCGGGGCTGGTGATTGCAGGCGTTTATCCTTCACCTGTAGGCATTGCTGATGTGGTCACCTTTACCACTCACAAGACTCTTGGTGGGCCGCGGGGCGCGGTAGTGATGACTCATCGTGCCGATCTCGCCAAAAAACTGGATCGAGGGGTCTTCCCCGGCGAGCAAGGCGGCCCTCATATGCACGCGGTTGCAGCGCTGGCCGTTGCCCTCAAATTAGCCAAAACCGAGACCTTCAAGGAACTCCAGCAGCAGACGGTAAGCAACGCCATGCACCTTGCGGCGATGCTCTCCAAACAGGGGGTGCGCATTGTTCACGGCGGCACCAATTCGCATATGCTCACCGTCGACTGCAAACCTTTCAAGGGGGCCGATGGCACTGCACTCAGCGGTGACATGGCCGCCCGCCTGCTCGATCTGGTAGGAATCACTTGCAATCGTAATACCTTGCCCGGAGACCTCTCCGCTGCTAATCCCAGTGGTATCCGCTTGGGCACGCCGTGGATCACCCAACGGGGCTTCCGTGAGCCGCAAATTGAGCAGTTGGCTGAAGTGATCGTCCATGTGCTCAAGAACGCCAAACCCTTCGCCTATACGGGCGGGGACGGTAAACCCGACGCCCGTGCTAAGCTCGACTTTGAGAGCCTCACCTTTGCCCGACGTGAAGTGAGTGCCCTGTGTGATCGGGCCGGGATCGATTATGAACTGCCGGTGGTGGGTTCACGGATGCCCGAACATGGACGCTACCATCTGAGCTTGGGCTTTCTGAAAGAACACCCCAAGGCTATTGAAATCCGGGGCACGGAGTCCGCGATCTTTTTGCGCACGGCCTTGACCTCGGAAGTGTATGATCTCCAACCGGGTGAGGTTCAACACGCCCAGATGTTGGGTGCAGATGGTGCGGTCATCGCGGAATGCCGCTTGGAGATGATGGGCGAAGGGGTCTACCGACTCCACTTTGAGACCGACGGCGCGACTGGCGCAGCATGGCTCAATGCCCTCTCAGATGGCTTCGTGATTCACGATCCCACCGATCATTACGGTAAAATTCCGGGTCCCGTTGCGATCCGTCCTGTGGCGGATGCAATCATGCCCGCAGTCACCTTGCCTGACGCGGCTTCAACCGGGGTCAAGGATTACTTTGTGGGTGCACACGGCCCGAAACTGACAGCGCCTACCCCGGAGCCACTGCCTCGGTTCATGTGGACAGCGCCAACCGATGCGCTCTTGAAGCGCACCCCGCTTTTTGAACTGCATAAATCACTGGGCGCAAAAATCGTTCCCTTTGCGGGCTACGAGATGCCTGTCTGGTACACTGGGGTCAGTCAGGAACATGCTGCGGTACGCACTGGTGCGGGCTTGTTTGATGTCTCGCATATGGGTGTGTGGGAAGTGAGTGGCCCGGGCGCACAGCATTTCTTAAACGGCATCACCACCAATGATGTGTCAGCGCTGTCCGTGGGGCAGGCCCATTACAGCTACTTCCTTGATGTGGATGGCGTTCCCCTAGATGATCTCTACATCTACAAGTTAGGCGTGAATCGTTATATGCTGGTGGTGAATGCCAGCAACAACGATCAGGATTGGGCGTGGGTCAATGCGGTGCGTGAGGGTAAGGTTATGGTCGATCCTGCCCGTCCCGGCGCACGACTTCTGCCCAAACCTTCGCTGGTGACTTTGCGTGACCTACGCGATCCCGCTCAGGGCGCAGAGCGCCGGGTGGATATTGCCCTTCAGGGCCCCAAGAGCCTCGATCTGCTTCTGGGGCTTCCCGGAAGCGACTCCGAAAAGAAAAAGATCAAGGCGCTCACATGGTCAACGGTGACACAAGTCACGCTGGCAGGCTTTGATTTGGTGATCTCGCGCACCGGCTACACGGGCGAACGGATCGCCTATGAACTGTTCCCCCACCCCGATCAGGCGACTGCATTGTGCAAGACCCTGATCGATGCAGGCGCGACTCCCTGTGGGTTGGCCTCCCGTGACAGCACCCGAATCGAAGCGGGACTGCCTCTTTACGGGCACGAGTTGGGCACAGAGCGCGCTTTTACCCCCGCTGACGCGGGCTTTGGGGGTTATGTCAAACTGTGGAAGCCATTCTTTGTGGGCAAGGCAGGGTTCCTTGCACGGGAGGCAAAACGTGACGCGGTAGTCACCCGCTTCCGTATGGACAACAAGGGCGTGCGCACCCCGCAGCCGGGTACTGCTGTGCTCGATAAACGAGGGCGTGTGGTAGGGGTGGTTACCTCGTGCAGCATCGACACCGAAGGTTACCAAACTGGGCAGGCTTATCTCAAACAGGAATTTGCGACAGAGGGTACGGCGATCTTGATTTTGACCGGAGGGGCCAAAGCCGCCAAGAGCGATCTGACTCTGGGTGATAAGGTCACCATTCCTGATACCGCAACCGTGTTGAGCCGCTTTCCAGCGCGGAAGAAATAGCTGATGACGATCACTCGAATCGCGCTGATCCGCCACGGTGAAACGGACTGGAACAAAACTGGGCGCTGGCAGGGGCACGCGCCCATTCCTCTTAATGAGGAAGGTCTCCTTCAGGCGCGCAAGATGGCAGCTTATATTGCGAATAGAGCGATGCCTATCAGCGCAATCTACAGCAGTGATCTGAGTCGATGTCAGGTCACAGCTCAGGCGCTCGCAGCCAAGATCAAACTGGAGGTACAGCTTGATGTGCGCCTACGTGAGATCAACATCGGACGCTGGCAGGGACTGACTCATGATGAGATCATGGCGTGGGATTCAAACTACTACCATCAGCGGGAGCGGGATCAACTGAACATCCCGCTTCCGGGTGGTGAAAGCTCCAACGATGTGGCTGCACGAGCGGGTTATGTGGTGCGCAGCATTGTGGAGAAACATCCGGGACAGTGGGTGGCAGTGGTCACGCATGGAGGGGTAGTTCGCAATCTGCTGCGCTTTCTGGGAATCCTGCCCTTTCCCCCGCCTCCTGTGGAAAACACCTCGATCACCCTGATCAGTCATGAGGAAGGGCGTTGGATCCTTGAGTATGCCAATCGCACCGAGCATCTCTCCGCCGATGAGCACCTCGACTGGTCAGGCGAGGGATAAAACGTCAGGGTGAAGGCTTCCCTGCCTTCACCCCCACCCCTTCATTTGAGTCCAGTTGGAGAGCCTCTCACTTCTAACCCGACTCCATTTCAGATCGGCCTTACTTCTCGCGCTCGCTGCGGGTGCGGGTGCGGAAACTCAGGCGTATCGGCGTCCCCAAAAAACCGTACTTCTGGCGAATCTGATTCTCTAAATAGCGTTCATAACTAAAGTGAACCAGTTCGGCATCGTTCACGTGGAACAAAAATGTCGGTGGGTCAACCCTGACTTGAGTCCCATAAAAGATTTTGAGCCGCGCTGATGGACTGCTTGGTGGAGCGTGCTTCAGGACTGCCTCGCGCACCAGTTTGTTGAGTTCACTGGTAGGGATTCGGATCAGACGTTCCTCCTGAACCCGGGCCGCAGTAGGCAGAACGGTGTGAATGCGCTGTCCGGTTTTGGCACTCACAAAGAGGATTGGAGCATAGTCAATGAAGTCCATTCGCTGGCGGACGATCTTGGTGAATTCGTTTAGGGTATGTTCATCCTTCTCGACCGCGTCCCACTTATTGACCACAATCACCACGCTGCGGTTCGCATCTTTGATCATGCCCGCGATGTGTGTGTCCTGAGCCGTTAATCCTTCGCTGCCATCAATTAGCAGCAGGGCCACATCGGCCCGTTCAAGGGCCTTAAATGCGCGGATCACGCTAAACTGCTCGATTCCCGGTTCGATACTCCCCCGCCGCCGAATGCCCGCCGTATCGATCAGGGTTGCGGGCATTCCTTCCCATGTCAATTTGGTATCAATCGCGTCACGGGTCGTGCCCGCAATAGGGCTGACGATTGCCCGCTCTTCACCCAAGAGACGGTTAAGCAAGCTCGATTTGCCCACATTGGGTCGTCCTACGATGGCGATCTTAAGACTGGTATCTTCACCCTGATCGGGGTCGTCGAAGTTTTCACGGGGGGCATTATGCAGGTGACTCACGACTGCATCCAGCAAATCACCCGTACCCAAACCGTGCAGGGCGCTGATTGGGAACACCGCTTCACCTAGACCGAGGGCGTAAAATTCAATGGCGTCAAACTGACGGTTTTCGTTATCGGCCTTGTTTGCAGCAATGATCACCGGCTTTTGGGAACGGCGCAAAGTCTCCGCGATCTCCTGATCGGCACCCGTGATCCCGCTGGCCGCATCAACCAGCATCACCACTACATCCGCTTCTTCAATGGCCAACAGAGCCTGCGCCCGAATCTCTTTGACAAAATCGACGCTTGCTTCGAGGGCAGTCTGTTGAGGCTTGCCCGCCTTGGGCACATACACCTCGATCCCACCAGTATCCACGACGGTGAACAAAACCCCGTTCCAATCCGAATCTGCAAATAGGCGATCACGAGTAGTACCCGGAATATCCGAAGTGACCGATTTACGCTCTTCCACAAGGCGGTTAAAGAGGGTTGATTTTCCTACGTTGGGACGCCCCACAAGGGCGACAAGAGGCTTTCTCATGAGCGTTACACTTCCACAATAAGGCATTAAAGGGCGCTTTGTCTCGCCCTCTACGTCGTATTCTAGTGCAGTTTTGGGCAAAAGGATAGAGCTAGTTGAAGCGAATCCAACCACTGCCCCCTCAACATCGTTTGAGTCCATAACCAAGAACCATTGAAAGGCTGCATTTGCCTTCAGAGCCAAACTGCATATAGTGGATCACACCCATGGATGCAGCCCAACCTTTGCCCTACTGCTCACTTCGATCACAGGATCATTGCGCTTGCCACACTGTTCCGGTTGCATCCCGCCCATAGAAAGGCTAAACAGTGCCGGTTTGACATCAGACAGTGAGGTTTGATCATGAAGTTTTGGTATCGAAGTGTGTTTTTGGTTGTGATCGCAGCCGCTCTAAGCCTCGGATATGCCCCTAATGGGGTAAGCGCCCAGCCTAATCGAGTCCACCTGTTCACTGCGGGCGAAGTCGAGAACCTTATTGTTTTTCCACCCCAGTATGAAAATCAAGTGCTGAGCACTGAAGCGATGGTTCAGGATATTTTGACCAAATACACCCAACTATGGTCATCCACCCATCGGGCCGACTTTCAAACAGCGATCATCCTTCTAGACACGTTGAGTCCCAATAACTATCAGGCCGAAGCAAACTTGTCCGAACGTGACACCGCCATTGAACTGACCGATGTGACCTACACCTTTACCACTCCCAAGGTATGTGTTGTTTGGGTCTATATGCAGGCTGCGATTGAAGCCGCCATCTTCCCCTTTATCCTTGCCCATGAAATCGCACACTGTTATCAGGAGGCGTACATCGGTGAGGCCGACAACAGTCGTGACGCGGACGATTGGTGGGTTGAAGGCTCTGCGGAGTGGCTGGCCGCCCTTGTGTATCCTTTCCTCGCAAATGCAGCGTTTCGACAAGGCCCTACGGTGACCGAATTTGTGAATCTGGCCCAAGAGAGCTACTCCCTTACCGACAGTTTTTCGGTCCGTGATGCTTATGAGGGGTATGGAAGTGCCTTCTGGTGGATGTATCTGGCGGATCCCAACTACGCCGACATGACCGGAATCGGCGATCCTTACGCGCTGGTAACCATGCTGCGCAGTGTACCCACAGCCCAACCCAGCACAGAAGCCTACGATGCTTATTTGGAACAAATTTTGGCGGATGACGCTGTGGCCATGATTCATTTTGGGATTGCGGTGGCCGAAGGGCGGATGCAAGCTGTTAGCAGCCTTGCAGCAATTGTGGGTCAAGAAATGCAGGTGAATTTGCCTTTTCACGCGGAGTATAACCCCGATCACTTCAGCCTTGCCTTCCAGCGGTTTCGGATTGAAGCCGGTGAGGAAGTCAGGGCGGTAGAGATCACCGCACATGGCACAACCCCAGAAAGCGCCGCCCTGTTTGCTATTGGAACGGCTTCCCAGTACCGGATTTTGTCGGATGGGGAATCTTTCCGATTGTGCCTTAATCAGGGCAAAGCCCACTTTCCGATGGTCTTGACCAGAGGCAACGGCACCGCCTTCGTCACTGCCCGGCTAACCTTTGACCCGATCACCGAGGAGGGCGATACCACCTGCGATCCCCCCGAACCTCAGCTTAACGATCTGATCAGCCTCCCCGGTTGGGAAGTGACCCGCGTGGATGATCCGTCTGCCCCAACCAACATGGTCGTTTTCCTTCCCAACAAAGATGGCAGCATTTTGTTTGAAGTGTGGGATGGCCAAGATGTGATGTATGAGCGGGTGAGCGACAACCTGTACACGTCCGACAAGACCCTTGGCGGTAGAAGTTACACCATTCAGGCAGAGTTGAAGATCATGGATGAACAAACCCGGAGCAGCACCAGTACAGTCACTTCGGGTCCGAATGTAACCGCCAACAATGAACTGCTCTACCGGCGTACCAATCAGCGTTGGTGGGTCATGACCGAAGTTCACCGTAATCTGATCGATTATGGTATGTTGGGAAGCTGCCTTGGGTTACGGGACATCACCCCCGGAGTCGTCTGGACGCAAGGCGATCCCCTTGTGCCAGTGCATGTGTCCAGTGATTCACAAGTGCTGTCCCTTGGATCACGGTTGTTTAGCGGAGGCCCGCGGCTTTTTATCCTTGAAGCCACAGGCCCTTTTGGGACAGGGGTCAAACGAACCCGAATTGAGATCACCCTTACGACTGGGCGTTCGGCGTGGATTCTCTTCCACGAGATTGTGGATAAACGTCGTGACTGCCAATTGATTTACGACAGTGAGCTGTACCCCTTTTCTGGAGACTTTGAAGGGTTGCAAAGTCAGGCCCGCTAGGATGCTCATTCAAAGGGCAGCAGCACAAACTCCCTCAGAAGGGGAGTTTGTGCAAGTCTAGAGACTCGGAGATCGTGTTAGGGATAAGCGCGGACACAGCGAAAGCCCACATAATTGACCCTATCCCCCGGAGCGCCCCTAAAACGAAAAGATGCTCGTATGAAGTTCTCAGCACTAAACCATGAGCCGCCCCGAACCACGCGCTGAATGTCCATCCGTTCCCCCGTATCTGCCTCCCGCCCGTCGGATGCTTGATAGGGATAGCGCTGATACAAGCTGCTAGTCCACTCAAAAACATTTCCACTCATATCCAATGCGCCTACCCATGAGCTTCCACCGGGATGGCTGCCCACAGAAGTTGTTCTACTTCCTGAGTTACCCGCATAGATTGCCTTGTCGGACTCAAAGGTATTTCCCCAAGGGTAGATCAGCCCTTCGGGCCCCCGTGCTGCATATTCCCACTCCACTTCGGTTGGCAGGCGTGCTCCACGCTGTACGCAAAAGTCCCGCGCCTCAAACCAAGTAATTTGCTCCACCGGATGGTCATCGCTCCGATAGTAGGATGCCTTTAGTGCCGTTCCGCTAAACTGCCTGAACTGGGCTTGTGTTACTTCAGTCTGGTCGATCCAAAAGGGTCGCTCAAAACAGATTTCGTGAACGGGCTTTTCGTCACTAGCCCCATCTTCACTGCCCATCATGAAACACCCGGCTGGTACCAATACCATTGTCACCCCTTCAAAATCGCGCTCTGCTGGTGTCCAAACATTGTTGAACGTTCCAGCAGCGATCAGAGTTGGCGCAGCAAGCGTCGTTGTTGTCGGCAGACCCAAGCGGGTAGGCGTTTGGGTATCAGAGGTGAGTACTACGGCGGGTGTGGCACTGGTCGCAGATGGTTCCGCGGCGGTATCCGTCCGATTCTCGATGATTGCTCCAATGGTCAAACTTGCCAGAACCTGAGCACCAGAAGGTGTCGGAGTAGTCCCGGTAGTAGCTGCCAGCTCAAATTCCCCATGACCGGTGCGCCCGATCAGCACGATCATCAGTCCGACCACCGCCAGCATTGCCCCGCCCAGCAGAACCGTCATTCTCCACTTGCGGGCGGATAACACAGTCGCATCATCTTCTGTCACAGATTGGCTCAGAAGTTCCACAAAGGGCTGAAGCTTCCGCGACAGATCTCCCCCCATATACTCCTGAACGACTTGAAGCAGCACCAACAGATCACTGCGACTATTCTGGTATAGTTTGCGCACCACTTCAACAGCGAAACTGCGCCCCGGTTGACTCACGTTAAACTGTGCGGATTTGGTGTGATCATTTGGGAAAGCCATAAAGAGAAGGGCCTTGCGTGCTGATTCATCCTCGAATGCAGGTGTGATCAGGGTGGCTAAATGCTGAATTTGGGTTGAAGTCAGGGTCATGGAGATATCCTCCATAGCAAGTCCGTGCGCATACAATGTGGATTATAACCCGGACTAAACCTCTGCTTTCAGGACAAAATCCTCGGTACATCCTGACGGTTTTGATGAGGACAAATGAGGTGCTTTGGGGTTTGAGTAAGCTATCTGATAATTAATAATCTTCCCCTCAGTCTTACAGCTACCTCCTGTAGGACTGAGGGGAACTCTGCCGATAAAATGCCCACACTGTCGGGGACTCATTCCCCATAAGGCGTCCAGATATTCTTGATCTGGGTGGCGCGGCGCAAAAACTCCCGTTCACTGCGGGGATTGACCCAATTCTGGGGAGTTGATTCAGCCCAAGTCTGTTTCATGTTGCTGACTGATGCCGCCTCGATCTGCTTGACCCCTTCGACGTCGCCAAAATACCACAGTCCATCAACGTTTTCGTGTTCAGCAAGCACCTTCGCAAGGGACTCACGTTTGCCCGTGATGATGTTGATCACCCCAGCAGGCACATCGGAGGTATCGAGCACTTGGTAAAAGTCAGTAATGACCAGTGGATACCGCTCCGAGGGTACAGCCACAACTGTGTTGCCCATGGCCACGGCCGCCATCACGGTGGTCACAAAGCCCAACAGGGGATACTCATCAGGGCAGATCAAGCCCATCACCCCGATAGGTTCAGGGATGGCCATGACCACCCCCCGCAGAGGCGTTGAGTGTACAACCCCCTCATACTTATCAGCCCACGCGGCATAAGCAAAGAGCCGCTCTACGGACTGCGCCACTTCCTCACGCCCTTCAAAACCCGTAAGCCGGGTGAGCCGATCCCCAAATTCATCAGCCCGTGCCGCCAGATTCTCAGCGATGTAGTACAGGATTTGGGCGCGGTTGTGTCCGTGGCTAAAGCCCCAACCAGCGGCCTTCAAGGCCGCCTCAACCGCATTGCGAATATCTTTACGGTTGCCTTCGCCTACTTCCCCTAGAAGCCTCCCATCCGCGCCTTGGATAGCGATGCTGTAACCCGAATCGGGGCGTGCTTGTTTGCCCTCAATGTAAAGTTTTGGAGTGCGATCAATGGCAAATGCAACTCCGCCCGCAGACGGCTTGACGGGTGTTCTTTCTGGCGGCGGCGGTGCAGCTTTGAGTTTCAGATACTCATACAGCCCTTCCTTCCCGCCCTCACGCCCGTAGCCACTCTCCCGGTAGCCCCCAAAACCTGAAGAAGCGTCAAAGAGGTTCGTGGAATTGATCCACACCGTTCCAGCCTTGACTTTACGGGCCACATCAAGCGACAGGTTAAGGTTATCCGACCAGATACTCGCCGCCAACCCGTAAGGGGTGTTATTGGCCAGCGCTACCGCCTCATCCGGGGTACGGAAAGTCATACTGACCAGCACCGGGCCAAAAATTTCGACCTGTGCGATGGTTGCCGCTGGTGAGACGTTGGTGAATAGGGTCGGAGGGAAAAAACACCCCTGTTTGGGTACCGCCCATGAAGGCTGCCAGCACTGCGCGCCTTCCATCACCCCTTGTTCAACCAGTTTGCTGATCTTCTCCAACTGTACCGGCGCGATGATTGCCCCAATATCCACGGCCTTATCGAGGGGATCACCCATGCGCAGGGTTTCCATCCGGGCTCGCAGTTTGGTTAACATCCGCTCAGCGATGTTCTCCTGAAGCAGGAGGCGTGATCCTGCACAGCAAACCTGACCCTGATTAAACCAGATCGCATCTACCACCCCTTCAACAGCACTGTCCAGATCGGCATCTTCAAAGACCATAAAAGGTGACTTGCCACCCAGTTCAAGCGAGAGCTTCTTGCCACTGCCAGCGGTCACGCCCCGAATGATACGGCCCACCTCAGTGGAGCCAGTGAAGGCGATCTTGTTGATGTCGGGGTGTCCAGTGAGCATCGCGCCCACCTTACCATCACCCGTGATGATGTTCACCACCCCGGGCGGCAGCCCCACATCGGCACACAATTCCCCAAAACGGATCGCAGTTAGCGAGGTGAATTCGGCGGGTTTAAGGACAACCGTGTTGCCCATCGCCAACGCTGGTGCGATCTTCCACGCGAGCATCAGCAGGGGGAAGTTCCAAGGGATGATCTGCCCCACAACACCTACCGGGCCGTGATCGGGGAACTCAGTATCGCGGAGTTGGGCCCAGCCCGCATGATGGTAAAAATGACGGGCCACAAGGGGAATGTCAATATCGCGGGTCTCGCGGATAGACTTGCCATTGTCCAACGTTTCCAAAACTGCAAACAGCCGCGAATGGCGCTGAATCCCCCGCGCAAGCGCATACAAATAGCGGGCGCGGGCATGTCCCGAAAGGGCGCTCCAGCCCTCAAATGCAGCACGGGCTGCGCTCACGGCCGCATCTACCTGCGCGCTTGTGGCCTGACTGATCTGAGCCAGCGGTTTTCCATCTGCCGGGTTGATGCTCTCAAAATGCGCTGATCCGGGCACAAACTGCCCGTTGATGAACAGCGGCATTTTGCCCTCGTGGGCCGTTATCCAACCGCGAGCAGGTGCATCGGCTTCGGGGGCGGGGCCGTAATCCATAGATTCAAATATCTCCGCAATTTTAGAGGTCATCAAATCAAACCTTTCTGTTATCGCTCTGGTGAGGGCAGCCAACCAAAGGGCGGCTCTGCCTCTGAACCATCGCCAGTATCTACTTCGATCACCCGTGCCGCCGGGATCAAACGGCGCTCTGCACCGCGCCCCTCACGACGGAATTGGCGGGCAGAGAGTGTTCGGTTATGAACCGCATCGCCAGTCAGCGCCAGTGATGCGATTGCCCGCGCTGCGGTATCGGCTGAGAGCGGGGCATAGCCCTGAAACATCCGTCCCAGCAAGGGCACAAAGCCCCAAAGGGAGAGCAGTCGATAGAAGGGATTACGTCCCGTCCCCGGAATGAACAAGGGCGGAGTGCGAATGATCGTCCACGCCAGTCCGGATTTACTCAAGTAGCGCTCCGCTTCGCGTTTGCTCTCGATGTACTCACGGGAAAGTCCAATCGGGTTGGCTGCGGCGCTTAAAAAGACAAAATGCGGGACGCCGTCATTGATCGCCATCTGAGTGATGTTCCGGGCAGAGACGAAATTGAGGTGACGGAAGGTTAAACCCCGTTGAGGATCGGGTTTTACGCCCCCAATGAGGTGAATCACGGCGGCATGACCCCGCGCCCGTCCACGCAGACTGGCGGGGTTCCACACGTCCCCCGTGACTAGACGCACCTGTGACCGCAGCACCCCCAGACGATCTTCAGTGTCAGGGCGAGTCATCACGGTCACATCTGCACCTGCATCCAGAAGTGCCCGCACCACCCGATACCCCAAAAAACCGGTTCCCCCCGCCACGAAGATATGACCTGAGTTCCGGATGGGGGACTGAACCCGATTCACCATCGCGGCTTATAACTCCCATTCTTTGAGGTGAGAGAGGAAGGGGTGCGCAGTCATATCCAAATGCACCGGAGTGACCGAGACAAAACCCTGATGCACAGCCCAGATGTCCGTGCCCTCTTGCGATACATCCCCAGTAGGCGCTTCACCCGCGATCCAATAGTAGGGGCGTCCAGCCGGATCAAGGCGAGCCAGCAGTTCATCGTGGTAGATGCTGGTTCCCTGCCGGGTGATCTGGGAGCCTTTGATCTCGCTCAGGGGTAGGTTGGGAATGTTCACGTTGAGCAGGGTCATACGGGGCAGCCCATGTTTTGCGACCTTCGCCACCACCCGTCGAGCCCATTCTGCGGCGGCGCTGTAATCAGCGTCAATGGCCCGGTTATCGAGCGAAAAGGCTACTGACGGTTTGCCGTGAATAGTGCCCTCAAAAGCGGCTGCAACTGTGCCGCTGTAGGTTAAATCCTGTCCTAGATTGCGCCCTCGATTGATCCCGGAAACAACTACGTCAACAGGGGTGGTCACCAGCCCTAAGAGCGCCAGCGCTACACAGTCCGCAGGTGCACCATCAGCCGAGTAGGCTTCAATACCCTCTCCCAGTTTGACCGGAGTCACCCGGAGCGGTTTGGTGAGAGTCTTTCGATGCCCGTTGGCGCTCTGATTCTCCTCAGGCCCGATCACGGTCACTTTGCCAAATTCACGCATGGTACTTGCCAGCGCCAGCAGTCCGGGGGCAAAGAT
>JACSRJ010000123.1 GCA_014879835.1 Anaerolinea sp. | reverse complement strand
AACCGAAGTCTCTTCCGCCTTCAATCCCTTTCCCCTCGCTCATCCGTTCAGTGTTGGGTCGCTAGACGCCTTCTCAGTTGTGTACGGGGCGGACACTGCAAAGTAGTCGCAGAGGGTGGCGTTCTCGGACAACTTCTCCCTCGCACCCTTTATAATACTTGCCGACTGATCGAGGCGGCGCAACCCTTGCGGGTTGCGCCGCTCTGGGATATGCTTCCTCTTTGATGGGTGAGGTTTTCATAAAAGAGAAAGCTTGATGATTACAAAGCGTATTCAGGCGAACTATGATCACCTTCAGGAGATACTGAAAGCTTTTATGCACCACGCCGATATGACCGCTGCTCTCACGGTTCAAGTTGAAAGGATGATCGATCAGCTTCAGGGTGGGGCATGGCGGGGGTAGGCGCAGAGAACTTCTACGCCGAGATGGGCGATCTAATCCTGCCTGCCATGCGCAAACTAGAGAGCATCCTGAAATTTGCTGAGGATAGGGAAGATTCACACCATCCTGCTTGAGGCCGAAGAGGAAGCCGCACGGCTGTTCCGTGAATGGGAAGATGCCAATACTCCCCCTTTGGCGATGGCGGTCAAAGCCTCTGCAAAACTGAGCCTTGAACAAACTGGAACAGGAACACCGGGTCTTCCTCTGCCGCCAATTCCTCCGCCCCCAATAGTTGGGGACGGCGCAGGACCTCATGGCCAACGTCAAGCAACCGATAAAGATTGGGTATCATGGCGTGAGTGGTCACTGATTCCCTTCCTTGCGGAATCATTTCTAATCCAACAAGCCGACGCAGCGCGCCATATGCGACATTTCTTAGGCAACTCAGGGCAAGACCTGACTGTTGACGTTGAACGGATGCTCGAAGAACTCCCCAAGTTTAGAATCGCTGTTAGCGACTATTTCGAACATGTTTTTACCCCGGATATACAGAAGGAGGTTGAGTATAGGCTGGCGACTCAGTCTCCACCATTCAGTTTTCAATATACTTCCCCATGGCAATTTTATTACGCCCATACGTCTGAATCCCCCAACTGGTACCATGCCGTTGGTGGTTTCTCCTATGCCTTAGGCGCAGAGGTCATTGTCCAAGAGATGGGTGGGGTAGTTACAATCACCATCAATACTCAAACTCATGTATTTGATCGCTACAATTGGGATCCGAATAAAAAAACCGACATACCAGTTTTGGGGGAAATTAAAGATACAACTTTAGGAGCTTTACATCAAGCCGGGATTGCCCGCGAATTTGAGATCTGGGGACAGACCAATGCTACCTCAAGCGAATTCCGGTTTGATCCGGTTCAGAAGTGGGTACCAATACCACTCCCTTCAATTTCCCAACCGAGTCGCTGAGGATGAAACCAATGGCACGTCTTATTATCTCTGTGTTTGTGCTTGTTTTATTGGGAGCGTGTAATGTGACAACTAACCTCTTCCAGCCTGATGATCAAACCCGCACACTCACTGTTGAGGAACTTGTGGCGCTACTGGAATTTCCACTTCCCCCAATGACTTCGGATGTCCACGCACAGTATACCGTGTTCTCAGGACAGGGGCGTGATCTCAACCTCAGTGCTCGTTTCAGTATCCCCGCTGAAAACTATCTTCTATTTCAACAGACGCTCCAGTCCATCAGTGCAGAAAAGCAATCTTTTCGAGAGGGGTACAATCCGCTCTTGGGAAGCGCTGCAAAACAATACGGGTTAACTTGGTGGACACCTGAACAGTCAGTTCATTATTCTGGAGTGACATTTACCAGTAATACTGGTAGAAGCTATCGAATCTTCATCCGATTGGACAACCCGGTTGAACTTCTGGTGTACCTCGAAATCTGGTGGTAGGGTCAACTCGGAGTACTCTTCAGAGGCGTTCAAAAAAGGCTGTTTAACTCCTAACCCCCGCCCCTTCGCCCGTCGAGTACGGCTTGGCTGAGGGGGGAAACCTTTTGTGGGGGTATCCCCCGCAACCCTAGATTGGGAAGTTTGATCCGCGGGTGCGTTTCAGTATTCTAGGCGGGTCGAAATAGATGGACGCTCCATGTAACAGTATATACCCTCCAACCGGACTTCTCGGAACCCCAGTCGGTCATACCAACGGCGTGCTGGGTTGTTCACCTCCACAAAGATGCTGACGCCGCAGTTTTTTGCGGCCGCCTCGCTGATCAAATTCTGCATGATCTGCGTTCCGATGCCATGATTTCGGTATTCCGGCAGCAGGGCAATATCCAGAATGTGAAGGTTCTCGCCCCGCCATTCACGGTACAGCCGCCCCACAGGCGTCTCACCCTGCATGATCACCAGATAGAGCGCATCCGGGAACTGCTGATGATAGTAGTTGTGCTGGGCACTGAACTGGGAGGCCAGAAACGCGGCTTTGGCTTGCTCTGTCCAAGGCACGGGGGCAAGTTCCTCCGTGCGGGTGCTGGCGTAGACGCGGTATAGAAAGGGCATATCCTCCGGTGTGATCGGACGGAAGGTAAGGGAATCAAGGTTCATTGGGTTTCTCCACAACGGGGCAGGAAACGACACTGCGGGTGTTTGAATTCCACCCGCAGCTTCAATTGCAGAAATGGGGGCTGCACATCGGCACCCCCCTATCCTTCAAGAACTACGCACGCCGCCGCCGCATATAAGCCACGACCGCTGACAGGGTACACAGCAGGCCCACGATTGCCAGCACCCATGGGTTGGGAGCAGCGGGCACATCTTCATAGCCCGTCGCTGGCAGGGTGGACGGTGAGCCGATCTGACCACGTGCACACAGTGTGTTGGCGTTCGAGGCTGTGGTGCAGGCTTCGTTGTTGATGAACGGCGCGTTCGGGTTGCGCACTACGGTGGTGAAGATGCGCATGGTTACGGTTTCGCCCGGGTCTACCGTGCCGATGTTGAAGGTTACGGTCTGGCCGTTGATGGTGAAGCCGCCTTTGCTCGTCTCTGCGCCGTCAATGCGCAGTTCGGGCACTAGACTATCGGTCACGACGACGTTCTGACCAGTCACCCCGCCCCTGTTGATCAGGGTGATCTGCCAAGCGATCTGCTCACCCACAAGTCCAAGCTGACCGGGTTGTAAGATGCCGATCTTGCTCAGGGCTGGGTCGTAGAGTCCGAAACTCGGTACATCGCCCACTGCTAGTTGGGCAGTGGCGGCGTTGCCTATGCCAGCATTGGTCGAGTTGACCGGCCCCGCGACATTGGTTACTACACCGATTATGGTGCTTGTGACATCGGTCTCGATGGTGCAGGTACCTCCAGCGATCAGATCAGCGCCTGTCAGGGTCAGGCTGGTGCCAGTGCCGGGATCGATGATGCCTGTACAGGTGCTGGTGGCGTTGTTTGGTACGGCGATAGACATCCCCGCCGGGAAGGGATCGCTAAAGCCCACACCTGTTAGGGCGGTGCCCGGATTCGGGTTGGTCAGGGTGATCGTCATGCGCGATACCCCACCTACCTGAATTTGTGACGGGGCAAAGGTCTTGGTGATCGTTGGCGGAACCACCGTCAGGACGTTCAGGGTGGCGCTGGCAGTGTTGCCTGTGGCTGCGCCGGGCGTGGTGGAGGTAACGGTGCTTGTGGTGTTCACGGCTGCACCAAGGGTGCTGCTGGTCACATCCACCGTGATCGTGCAGCTTGCGCCGCCGGCCAGTGTGCCGCCCGTCAGATTGAGCGCGGTATCGCCCGCCGTTGTGCCGGGGGCCACAACACCGCCGCAGGTGTTGGTCGGGTTCGGCGCTGCCGCCACTGTCATCCCCGCCGGGAAGGTGTCGCTGAAGGCCAACCCGTTTAGGGCTGTCGCCGGATTCGGGTTGATGATCGTGATGGTCAGAGTCGAGATGCCACCCACCGGAATGGTGGCTGGCGTGAACGACTTGCTGATGCTGGGCGCGGCGGTTGTGGTCACATCCAGATCGGCGCTGGCCGTGTTACCCGCGCCCGCATTTCCAGCCGTGACTACACCCGTGGTGTTGGTGACCAACCCCAGCGTGCTGCTGGTCACATTAACGCTGAGAGTGCAGCTTCCACCCGCCGGAACTGTGCCACCGCTCAGGGCGATGGAGGTATTTCCCGGTGCCGGGGCCGGTGTGAGGGTGCCGCCGCAGGTGTTGGTCAGATTGACCGCGCCCGCGATCGAAACGCCTGCCGGGAAGACGTCGGTGACTGAGACATTGGCCAGCGGCACGCCTGCGTTCGGGTTGGTGATGGTCAGAGTCAGCACTGAAGTGCCACCCACCGCGATATTGGCGGGCACAAAGCTCTTGGCGATGCTCGGTGTGTCCAGCACGGTAAGCAGAGCCGAGGCGCTGTTGCCCGTGCCCCCATTGGTCGAGGTGACCGGTTGGGTGACGTTGAAGCTGTCGCCGAGGGTGCTGCTGGTCACGTCTACCGTGATGGTGCAGCTTGCGCCGCCCGCCAGTGCGCCCCCAGACAGGGAAATCGCGGTATCACCCAACGTCGAACCCGGAATGACCGCGCCGCCACA
The DNA here is from genome assembly GCA_014879835.1 of Anaerolinea sp. Taxonomy (GTDB): domain Bacteria; phylum Chloroflexota; class Anaerolineae; order Aggregatilineales; family UBA2796; genus UBA2796. The sequence goes on along the minus strand of JACSRJ010000123.1, from coordinate 10,019 downwards.
AGTGTTGTTGAAGTTGGGTGTTGTGGCCACGCTCATACCTGCTGGGAAAGGATCAACAAGGGTGATCCCGGTCAGACCATCGACCGCATTCGGGTTGGTGATGGTCAAGGTCAGTGTAGAGATACCACCCGCCGCAATCGCAGCCGGGTTGAAGGTCTTACTGACGCTGGGCGGGGCAATGCTCGCCACAGTGAGTGTTGCGCTGGCCGTGTTGCCCGTGCCGCTGTTGGTCGAACTGACCGCGCCAGTGGTGTTGACTGCCGCGCCGAGGGTGCTGCTGGTCACATTTACGGTGATCGTGCAGCTTCCGCCCGCGCCGATTGTGCCGCCGCTGAGGTTGAGCGCCGTCCCACCCGCCGCAATCACTGGGGTGAATGTGCCACCGCAGGTATTGGCGAGATTGGTCGGGCTGGCGATGCTCAGTCCTGCCGGGAAGCTGTCGCTGAAGGTGACCCCGGTTTGAGCCGTGGCCGCATTCGGGTTGACGATGGTGATGGTCATCGTTGAGACACCGCCCGATGGGATGGTGGCGGGGCTGAAGGCCTTGCTGATCTGCGGCGGCGCGCTGGCCACAACGCTGAGATCGGCACTGGCTGCATTACCCGCACCGCCTTCATTGGAGGTGACATTGCCAGTCGTATTGGTAGCTGTGCCCAACGTTGTGCTGGTCACATTAACCGTGATCGTGCACGAAATGCCCGCCGGGATGCTGGCACCACTCAGGTTGAGCGCCGTGCCGCCCGCCGTTGCTGCTGGCGTAAAGGTGCCCCCGCAGGAATTGCTCAACCCGGGTGTGCCCGCGATGGCCAGTCCTGCCGGGAAGGCATCGGTGAAGCCAACCCCCGTTAGGGAGGTGCCCGCGTTCGGGTTGGTGATCGTGATGGTCATCTGCGAAACGCCGCCCGATCCGATGGTAACAGGATTGAAGGCTTTTGTGATCTGCGGCGGCTGGAAGACGCTTAAGGTGGCGCTGGCATTAGTGCCCGTGCCGCCATTGGTGGAGGATACATTACCCGTCGTGTTGACACTTGCGCCGGGCGTGCTGCTGGTCACAGCCACCGCGATGGTGCAGCTTCCACCCGCATTGATGGTGCCATTGGACAGCGCAAAGTTGTTGTTGCCAGCCGCTGGCGCGGGCGTGATCGTGCCGCCGCAAGTGCTGTTAAAGCTCAGTGGGGTAGCCATGGTCATGCCCGCCGGGAAAGTGTCCGTCACCGCGACCCCGCTCAGGGCAACCGTATTGGCAGCCGGATTGGTGATGGTGATCGTCAGGGTTGAGGTTCCACCCGGCACGATGGTCGTCGGGCTGAAGCTCTTGGTGATGGTCGGCGCAGCCACGATGGTCAAGGTGGCATTGGCGCTGAGACCTATGCCGCCGTTGGTGGAGGATACATTGCCGGTGGTGTTGAGGCTGTCGCCGGGGGTGCTGCTGGTCACGTCCACCGTGATCGTGCAGCTTCCGCCCACGCCCACCGTGCCGCTGGTGAGGGCGATTGAGGTATCACCAACCGTCTGACCGGGGGTTACCGATCCGCCGCAGGTGCTGTTGAAATTGGGGGATGCGGCCACGCTCAGACCTACCGGGAAGGTATCGCTCACCGCGACGCCTGCCAGCGCGACAGTGTTGCCCGCCGGGTTGGTGATGGTCAAGGTCAGGGTGGAGGTACCACCTGAGGCGATGCTGGTCGGCGTGAAGCTCTTGGTGATGGTCGGTGCGGCCACCACATTCAAGGTTGCCGTGGCCGTGCTGCCGGAGCCAGCGTTGGTCGTGCTGACCGCGCTGGTTATGTTCACATTATCGCCCGCGGTCGTGCTGGTCACGTCCACCGTGATGGTGCATGAGCTGTTCTGGGCAATGGTGCCGTTGGTCAGGGCAAAGTTGTTGTTGCCAGCGGCCGGCAGGGGCGTGATCGTGCCGCCGCAGGAGCTGTTGAAGTTCGGGGCTGCGGCCATCACCATGCCTGCCGGGAAGGTGTCACTGAGGGCGACCCCCGTCAGCCCAAAAGCGTTTGCCGCCGGGTTGGTGATGGTGATCGTCATGGTTGAGGTGCCGCCCGAAGCGATGCTGGTCGGCAGGAAGGACTTTGTGACACTTGGCGGCGTAGCCACGGTCAGGGTGGCGCTGGCGTTGGTGCCCGTGCCGCCATTGGTGGAGGATACATTGCTTGTGGTGTTCACACTGTCGCCGGGGGTGCTGCTGGTCACAGCCACCGCGATGGTGCAGCTCCCACCCACATTGATGGTGCCATTGGACAGCCCAAAGCTGTTGTTGCCAGCCGCTGGTGCGGGCGTGATCGTGCCGCCGCAGGTGCTGCTGAAGCTCAGTGGGGTGGCCATGGTCATACCCGCCGGGAAGGTGTCCGTCACCGCGACCCCGCTCAGGGCAACTGTGTTGCCCGCCGGGTTGGTGATGGTGATCGTCATGGTTGAGGTTCCACCCGGCGCAATGGTCGTCGGCGCGAAGCTCTTGGTGATGGTCGGGCCAGTGACCACGGTCAGGGTGGCGCTGGCGTTGGTGCCTGTACCGCCATTGGTGGACGATACGTTACCGGTCGTGTTGACACTCGCGCCGGGGGTGCTGCTGGTCACGTCCACCGTGATCGTGCAGCTTCCACCCACACCCACCGTGCCGCTGGTGAGGACGATGGAGGTATCACCAGTCGTCTGTCCCGGGCTTACCGATCCGCCGCAGGTGCTGTTGAAATTGGGGACTGCGGCCACACTCAAACCTGCCGGGAAGGTATCGCTGACCGCCACCCCACTCAGGGCGACGGTGTTGCCCGCCGGGTTGGTGATGGTCAGGGTCAGGGTCGAGATGCCGCCCGAAGCGATGCTGGTCGGTGTGAAGCTCTTGGTGATGGTCGGTGCGGCCACCACATTGAGGGTAGCCGTAGCCGTGCCGCCTGTGCCAGTCTCCGTTGTGCTGATTGCGCCGGTTGTGTTCACATTATCGCCCGCGGTCGTGCTGGTCACGTCCACCGTGATGGTGCACGAGCCGTTCTGGGCAATGGTGCCGTTGGTCAGGGCAAAGCTGTTGTTGCCAGCGGCCGGCAGGGGCGTGATCGTGCCGCCGCAGGTGCTGTTGAAGTTCGGGGTCGCGGACATGACCATGCCTGCCGGGAAGGTATCACTGAGGGCGACGCCGGTCAGCCCAAAAGCGTTCGCCGCCGGGTTGGTGATGGTGATCGTCATCGTTGAGGTGTCGCCCGAAGCGATGCTGGTCGGCAGGAAGGACTTAGCCACCGTTGGCGGGTTGCCCACGGTGAGCGTGGCGCTGGCATTGGTGCCCGTGCCCGCATTGGTCGAACTGACATTCCCTGTGGTATTGAGGTTTGGCCCGGCCGTGCTGCTGGTCACATTAATCGTGATGGTGCAGAAGCCGTTCTGGGCAATGGTGCCACCCGTCAGGGCAAAAGTATTGTTGCCAACGGCTGGCGCGGGCGTGATCGTGCCCCCGCAGGTGCTGTTAAAGTTCAGCGGGGTGGCCATGGTCATGCCCGCCGGGAAGGTGTCGCTCACCGCGACCCCAGCCAGTGCTGCTTGGTTTGCCGCCGGGTTGGTGATCGTGATGGTCATGGTGGATGTGCCACCGGGTGCGATGTTGGTCGGCACAAAAGCTTTACTGATGGTTGGCGGTGTCCCCGTCACGGTCAAATCGACGCTGGATGCGGGCGTGCCGATCACCGTCTGAGCGCTATCGACGCCCGTTGTGGTATTGGGATAGACCCCCGCTACACTGCTGACCACATTCACGGTGACCGTGCAGGAACCATTGGCCGGTACGTCGCCCGCCGTCACATCGATCACGCTGCCGCCTGCGACCGTACCCGCGCTGAAGGTCACATTGGCACAAGTTCCGCCCGTGGTGAGCGGTGTGGCAACGACCACATTGGCCGCCAGCGTATCGCTGAAGGTCATGCCCGTCAGACCTGCCGCGTTCGGATTGGTGATGATGAACGTGATCGTGCTCGTTTGTCCGATCACCACACTGGAGGGCGAAAAGCCCTTGCTGATGGTGGCTGGTATGGAAGTAACAGCCAGATCGACGCTGGGTGCACCCGTGCCAATCCCGGTTTCATTGGTGTCAACGCCTGTGGTGGTGTTCGGGTAGACACCAGCGAAACTGCTCACCACATCGGCGGTGATAGTGCAGGAACCATTGGCCGGTACGTCGCCCGCGGTCACATCGATCACACTGCCGCCGGCCACTGTACCCGCGCTAAAAGTCACATTGGCGCAGGTTCCGCCCGTAGTGAGCGGCGTGGCAAGTACCAAGTTGGGCGCCAGCGTATCGCTGAAGGTCATGCCCGTCAGAGCAACCCCGTTTGTATTGGTGATGGTGAAAGTGATCGTGCTGGGCACACCGATCCCGACTGATGCAGGTGCGAATACCTTAGTGATGGCGGGCGGACTGGCAGTGACCACAAGATTAACCTGCGCCGAAGGGTTGCCAATCGGTGCTTCGACTGTATCGACGCCCGTGGTCAGGTTGGGATAGGTATTTGCTGCATTGCTGACTACATTAATCGTGATCGTACAGGAACTGGCAGGCGGTATCGAGCCGCCGATCACGTCGATCTGACTGCCGCCAGCCACTGTGCCTGCGCTGAAAGTCGCGCCGGGACAACTTCCACCTGTGGTCAGCGGACTGGCGATAACCAGCCCCGGTGCCAACGTATCACTGAAGGTCATGCCCGTGAGCGAAACCGCATTGCCATGAGTGATGGTGAAAGTGAGGGTCGTTGGCGTGCCGATGCCCACCGGGTTGGGTGAGAACGACTTCGAGATCGTCGGCAGCAGGGCATTGACCACATAATCAACATTGGGCGCAGGGTTGCCAGCAAGCGGAGTCTCGGTCGTGGTGACCCCACTGGTGACATTCGGGTAGGTGCCCGCGATGAAGGCCCGCACGTTGATTGTGACCGTACAGGAACTGTTGGACGGGATATTCCCGGAGGTAACCCCGATCACACTGCCACCAGCAACCGTTGTGCCGCTGAAGGTGACACTGGTGCAGGTTCCACCCGTGATCAACGGTGAGGAAACGGTTAGGCCGGACGTCAGGTTGTCGGTGAAAGCCATACCGCTCAGGGCAACCGCGTTCGGGTTGGTCAGGGTGAAGGTCAGGGTGGAAGGACCAGAGATCGTCCCCGGATTAGGCGAGAATGCCTTGCTGATAGTCGGTGGGGCAAGGATGGTGAGGGTGGCCGCAGCGCCCGTCTGGTTGGAACCGGCCAGACTCGTGAGCAGATCACCCGGTGCAATCGTGTTCGGATAGATGCCGGGCGTATTTCCTGTAACTTGGACGGTCAGGGTGCAGGTTCCGGGGGTGACATTGACGGGTGGGTTGGCACTCACCACAGAGCCAGCCGGAATCACTGCGCCCACAGAGAGGGTGACCGAGTTAGGAGTCTGGCTTGCGGTGCCGCTGGCGCAGGTGGTAGCGGCGGTGCTGGCAACTGTGGTCAGCCCCGCTGGCATGGTGTCGGTGAACGGCCCTGTCAGTCCGATCACCTGATTCGAGTTGTTCTGGAAGGTGATGGTGACCGTCGAAGGTACGGTTGCGCCAACGGCCGTTGGCGCGAAAGCCTTGGTCAGGGTCGGCGGCGGAACCAGTTCGTAAGCCCCAATATCGCAGCGTCCATTGACCACCCGTGGGAACGGAGGCTGGCGCTGATCACTCGGGATCGGCCCCGCAATACCTGAACAGCCAGCAGGATTGGCTGCATTATAGGTCGAACTGCTGGTGGTGATGGCATGGGTGTCGGTGGGGCCGCCATTATTGGCCAGCCCACTCAGGGCCGGATCAACGCCCGTAATGTCTGAGCCGATAGTGCCGGTTGTGCCCGCTGTATTTTCGATCAGGTTGTAGCCGCCAGAAGTCAGAACGCCGCTGAAGTCTGGGTTGCCAACGGCTGTCCCGTTGGCAAAAATGCTGTTGGTGGCATTGACCGTGCCCCCGGAGTTGTTGAGGTTGCCGCCAAGCCCTGCTGAGGTATTCCACGCGAGGGTGGAGCTGTAAATACTCAGGGTCATAAAGGCGCCATTGATGCCCCCACCGACAATCCCAGCATGTCCATTAGCGCTATTGCCGGAGATGGTGGTGTTGACGATATTCACAGCGGCCGTGCCCGAACGGGTGCTGATGGCGATCGCGCCACCGCCATTGAGCGGACTGGGGCCGTTGACCGTGTTGCCGCTGAAGGTCGAATTGGTGATGTTCACTGTAGGCGTGCGGCCGCGGACAAAGAGCGCCCCGCCACCGAAAGGTACAGTTGTAACGGTGCTGGTCAGTCCGATCACTTGGTTGTTGGTGAAGCTTAACCTATCGAGGTTAACGGTCATGAGCGTGCTGACGGCCGTGTTGTCGATGGTCATGGCGCCGCCACCGTTTCGGGCTGCACCCTCCGTCCAGCGTCCGTTCGTTAAAGTCATCCCACTGATACTGACCGTTAGGTTGGGGGCATTGACGACAAAAATCCGTGCGTCTTGCCCACGTGCGCCTTGGTTGCCATCGACGGTCAATTGACGTGCGCCGGGGCCTTGAATATCAATGGCACTCGTAATTGTGATCGGCGGATTGGCGGCACCCAGCATGATGGTGCCAGTGACCGAAAAGGTGATGACATCCGCGCCAAAACCCGGTGGACAGCCAGCACTTGCTGTATCGGTGTTGGCTGCGATGACCGCATTGCGCAGGTCACAACCCGCACCGCTGTCGCCAAGGTTGTTCACCGTGATGGTGGCGGCGCGTGCGCGCTGGGGGGTTCCCAGTCCGGTGAGGACGACCAATAAGGCTGCTAGAATCAGCAGCACATTTCGGGAAAAACGAATACGTCGCAGCGCGGCGGTTGAGAAGTTCACTACATGCCCCCCTGTACGCGAAAACAACGAATTGAGTCGATGGAGAAAAGCGCGATTCAGTTTACCAACGTTAATTTTATTCACCAAATTCTAATTAGGGCTTACGCCGTTGATCCCGGGTTCCCCGTCTTATCGACAGGGGTAGTTCGAGGGGCAAGCCCCTTAGCGCAGGATGATAACCCTCACCCCCACAACCTCAATCGGGGGCAGGGGTGCTTTAATCTTCAAGTGCCTAACCCCCATCTAATTAAAAACCGCTTCATAAAGCATTCCGCTTTCACCTAGACCACGTGGGGAAAGAAAATAGGCCAGTTTACCCATGCTGGGATGTTCAACCCAATATGTCCCTTGAGGCAGGTAACGATCCCGTAGGGTACTCACAAAAAACACCGAAAACGGCTTGCGTCCCCCTTTTTTGAACGATTCACCATGCACCTTAACCTCATTGAGTTGAACATCCAACCGATCATCCTGACCGAAATGAATAACAAAGGTATGGTTCAGGTATGGGGCGAAATCGTCGCTGGAAAGGTTTGCAAGACGCTGAATCATTTCAGGCGAATACGGGCTAGACATGGTGAACATCCTGATGGTGGCAGTAAAAAAGCGCGATAACCTGAACTGGGACAGAGACCGACCCGCGTATTAACCGCGGGTCGGCAGAACCTCAGCACCCGAGCAGGGTTAACCTCGTGGAGGGAAGATACCCTGCATGGCAATGCAGAAATTGAGTGTCAGATACGGCTGCATATTGTTGTGAGGCTGGCTGCCTCCAACAAGCGAAGTCGATTGTGATGCCATCATAGCCGCGGCCCCTGTCCCGTAAACATTGACCGGTGCGGCGCCGGGTACAAGGTTTTGAGGGGTATTAAATTCACTGTTGTCGGACATCGCTGACATGTTATGGTTGTGGGCGGGCATCTCGGTTTGAATCAGCGTGACAGTTTGGGACCCACCTACCTCACCTAGGTCATAAAGGCTTAGTCCCGGCCCCTGTCCCCATTGGATCGGTGCGCTGCCCTGAAGATTAGGCAGCCCAAAAGTCGTTCTGCCGTCCCCGCCATAGTACGTGCCCAGCAGCGAGAAAAGTGCAGTATTCTGGCTGATGGCCACAAGCTGTCCATTACAAAACGCCCAGCCCCGAGGGGCAAAATTGAAACCGAAGATGCGGATTTCCGCCACAAATGGGTCTGACATCGTGTTATGCTCCTTGGTCAGCTTTGGGTTGGGAAGATGCCAAACAACGAGATGATAAAACTGATGGCGAGGTATGGCTGCCGATTCTCATGGGGTTGGCTCCCACCCACCACACTGGTCGGATTCATGTTGCCCACCACACTTGGATCAAAGGGGAGATACATTTGCAGCAGACTCGACGGTGCACGTCCAGTCGGGTTGACATCGGTGTTGCCCGTTGCGCCTTGGGCGATATGGTTATGGGCCGGCATCTGGGTCGGAGTGAGGGTCACAGATTCCGTACCGCCTATCTGTCCTAGCACAAAGCTGTTGCCCTGATGGACGGGCACACGTCCCTGTAAATCAGGCAAGTTGAAGGTTGTCTGCCCGTCACCGCCATAGGTCGTGCCAATCAGAGTGAAGAGGGCATCATTTTCCGAAATGGACAATGTTGCCCCATTGCAGAAGGCCCAACCTGCAGGCGCAAAATTACCCCCAAACATACGTATTTCACCAATATAAGGATTGCTCATGATTGCTCCTCAGTTTTGGGATGGAAAGATGCCCTGAAGGGCAATACAAAAATTGAGCGTGAGAAACGGCATCAAATTATTGTGCGGCTGTGATCCACCAGCAACCGATATTAGACGCGAGTCCATCGGCAGCGGGGTCGTTGGCTCTGCATAGAGAGCATTATTGGATACCGCAAAAGACTGCCCTACAGGATCGGTGGAAGTCGCCGCCGCTGAAGTGGCTGGCAGGGTGTGGCTGTGGGTCGGTAGTTCACTTACAATCAGGGTGTGTGCCGTCTCACCAGCGCGCTCGCCCAGTGTAAAGCCGCCCCCAAAGTGGATCGGCACACGTCCGCGTAGATCGGGCAGCGCAAAGTTGACCCTCCCATCTCCGCCATAGGTTGTGCCGAGCAGAGAAAAAAGTGCCTGATTCTGGCTGATCGCCAGCAGTTGACCGTTGCACAGCGCCCAACCTCGTGGCGCGAATCCGAAACTCGTGATCTTGATCTCGCCCATAAATGGTTCCGACATAACGTTTAGTTCCTCTCCTTTGTGCCCTGACCACAGTGAATTATACGGTGGAGGATGCCTTCAGCCAGCGAACGGCCTGCTCCCACACACCGGCGGCCGGGGTGTATGTGTGCAGTACTAGCGGGCCAAAAGCGCGCTGTTCCGGCAGGCGCAGGTTAGCACCAATTGCGCCTAGTCGCACTTCGGTTAATTCAGGCGCGTCCACATCACCATACACGATGGCGATTCGTTCGATGGGCAGGTTTGACTGCGCCACCGCAAAAGCCAAACCATCGCTGTACTCAAAAGCCAACAGTCCCACTGTGGAAACTGCTTCCTCGGTGCGTAGGTACTGGACGGCGTTTTGTACATCTTCGAGCGCTTGTCCTAGGCGCAGCCCTTCCGCCAGCAGCCGTGCGTGGGTCGTGTCGGAGGTTGCGGCGCTGCGATACAGATTCGGCGCAATTGCCAGTATGCCAGCTTGGGCGAGGCGCTGCATGACTTGGCGCACTTGTTCGTTCAGACCGTACCAGTTGTGGCAGACGATTACACTGGGAAAGGGCCCAACACCTTCCGGGCGCGCCAGATATACCGGGAGCGCCCCTCGTGAAGTGGTAATGGTGGTTTGGCCGCTGAGGGTTTTTGCTTTTACTCGGCCTATGCTTGATAGGAAGGGGACGCCTAAGGCGATTGCTGCCAACGTTGTATGCTGGAAGAACTGCCGTCGGGTAAGACGCGGGCGAGTTCCATCATGTATATGATCCATGGCCTTCCCTCGACTGTGAAAAAGTGTGATTGGCATATTCAATATATCACAATCCCGCAATTACAATTGGGCAGTTTGGGTGACCAAAGCAAAAATGAGGAAGTTTGTGCGCCCATCCCTCTCCCCTAGATGTACTCTGGGGTTGAGGCAGATACCGCGCAGCGGCCGCGCAAGGGGAATGAGGGCAGTCT
>JACSRJ010000039.1 GCA_014879835.1 Anaerolinea sp. | reverse complement strand
TATCAATCGGTCTAAGTGGGGACGATGATCCCGGACTCGATGAGGGCTAATGTTGGTGAACAGGACAACTGTCAAGCCGCGATCCGATTTATCCACCCCATCCTTCAGGTGTACCCAGACCTTCCGGTTATGGGGAGTGTGCGCTTGACATTTACGTAACGTAGATACTACAATCAACAAATGTTACATAAAAGATGAACACCTAGGTTAAACATGCGTAAACCCCTTACCGATTTTTCGGATGAACCCATTTACAACATGAAAGCCGTTGAGCAGCAAACAGGCATTTCAGCGGCGACCTTGCGAGCGTGGGAACGGCGTTATACGCTTGTGGAGCCAAAACGTACCTCCAGCGGTTACCGGCTTTATTCCGACCGGGATGTTGCACTCCTTTTATGGGTACGCCACCAGATGAGCGAAGGTTTAACCATCAGCCGGGTGGTAGCCATGCTCGAAACAATGCGCCTCAATCATGAACCAATTTGGGTGGACATGGACGAATCCGCTCCGAATAGTTTCAGCGCCGAAGCGCCCAACCCACCGGCCAGTTTTGTCCAACCGCTTTATCAAGCCCTGATCAATCTTGACACTGAACGTGCTGATGATATTGTGGAGCAGGGATTCGCGCTTTACACCCTTACGACCGTGTGTATGGAGATCATTGTCCCCACCCTAATCGAGATCGGGGAGGCCATGCACAACGGACAGATCTCGATCTCCACCGAGCATTTTGCCTCCACCTATCTTCGGGGGCGGCTCTATGGCTTATTTCGGGTTTACCCTCAAATGTCCGATATGCCCATGATCATGGTTGGCTGCGCCCCCACTGAACATCATGAGATCGGCGCGTTGATCTTCGCCCTAATGCTGCGCCAACATGGTTACAATGTAATCTATCTGGGGCAAGATGTGCCGGTGAATGATTTTGTGGAAACGGCCCTTAACGAACATCCTGCGATGGTGTGTATGTCGGCCAATAACGAGACGGCGGCCCTCCTACTGCGGGAAATGCAGAGCAGCCTAAACAAAGCCGGCCCAGCGGCCCCTATTTTCTGTTATGGTGGGCGGGCCTTTGACACGGACCCGGCACTGCGTCAGGCTGTACCGGGACATTATTTAGGTTCTGACCCCCGTGAGGCCATCAATCTCGTTAAAAACCTGCTGCGTAACCACCGGGATCATACGCACGGGCACCTCCCCTAAAGTGTGGCGGTTTTTGTTCCACTTTGACGATCACTGGGGCAGTCAGAGAGGCTGCCCCATGTGGTAAGTCGGTTTTTGCCCTCTGATCTCTAGAAGTGTCTTCTCCTCAGGGAAGCGCAGAGGATAAGAACATCCTCGACCATATTCCCTTCTGAGGCGTGAGGATTGCTCCGCTCTCTGGTAGAATCTTCCCCAAGACTCTAAAATCACCGCTCGCTCAACTGGGCTGATTCACTAAAATGGGAGGAATCTTCAACCCCAATGCGTATTGTGACTAATGAATTACACGTCAAGCGCGGCCGACAGCGCGGGACGGTCATGTTTTTTGTGAGCCTTGCGATTCTGACTGGCGGTCTGATCTTCACCAATTTCATCCCCGCCACCCCCGCCGCGCTTCTCATCGTGCCTTGCATCGTGATGCCTTTGGGCATTGTGACCACAGCGTTTTCAGTGCGCCTTACCAACGAGTATGTGCGCGTCCCTCGCCCGGAGGAATCGATCCGCGATGCACTCATCGGGATCAACCGCCGCAGTGCGCTTTACCACTATTTCACCCCCAAACATGTGCTCATCACCCCTGATGGCGTCTACAGCTTGACCACCCGCTTTCAAGTGACCAAGGTCAAGGTTGAAGGTGGGGTCTGGCAGAACGCACGGGCGCGGGGTCCGCTGGCACCTTTGATGCTCTATATGAAGCAGGAGGGATTGGGCAACCCCTTTGAAGATGCGCGTAAAGATGCGGCCGCCCTTCAGACGGTGGTGGATGCGGCTTTGCCCGGCTCTGGGATTGAAGTTCAGCCGTTGGTGGTCTTCACCAATACCAAAACGATCTTCGAACTGAACGAGCCGGATCTGCCTGTGGTTTATGCTTCTAAAGATAAAAAGCCCTCGCTGCGCGGCGCACTTCGGGAAGATGCCAAAGACAAACAAAAAGATCAGCAGGGGCGCTTGACCGATGAGCAAATTCAAGCCATTGAAGAAGCCCTCCAAGCCCAATTAAGCCCGGCTGAGTTTGACAGTGCAACCGAAGAAGAACTTGAGTAAAAGCCGCTCCCTTTGGATCGTTGTCCTTTTGATCCTTGTGGGTGCGATCCTTCGTTTTGGGGGAATCGGACGAGAACCGCTGCGAGGTGACGAGGCCTTCGCGGTACGTTACTGGGCCGATTCCCCTAACATTACCCTTGAGGGACAAACCGGACTGGCGTGGCGTGAACCTCACCCGCTGGGCGTTTTTGTGGGCTTTTGGGGCTGGCGATCCCTCATGGGATCTGGCGAAGTACCCATGCGCACCCTGTCCGCGCTCCTGAATCTACTGGGTATCCCTGCAATCTATGCCCTCGCCTTGCGACTTCAAACTTGGGCTGACAGCTTTACTTCCGATAATGTGCGTTATCGTAAGCAAGCAGAGCTTGGATCCGATAACCCCCGCTTCGCGGAACCAATCGCTCACGCGATTG
>JACSRJ010000225.1 GCA_014879835.1 Anaerolinea sp. | reverse complement strand
ATCCAAGACACCCTCTACGGGGTGGACCTCAAACCGGAGGCAATCGAGATCGCCCAACTGCGCCTGTGGCTGGCACTGGTGGTTGACCAGACCCTCGACCAAGCGCGCCCCCTGCCCAACCTCGACTACAAACTGATGGCGGGTGACAGCCTGATCGAAACCATCAACGGCGAACCGATCCTCAACGAGAGCGCGGCTGCCCTGTTGGAGGGTGCGCCTGAAGGGGATGTCCATGCGCCCGTGCAGCGCAATTTCCTGGGGACAGCGGTGCAGGAGAAGTTTGCCCTGTTTGACTCCGAAAAGAACGTGCAGCAGGAGCGCGCCAAACTGGACGACCTGCGCCGCCGTTTTTTCCGCGCTGCCCCCGAAGAACGCCGCGAACTGCGCGAACAGATTACCGCCCAGGAACGGCGCATCGTGTATGCCGGGCTGCACGACAAGACCGAACGGTTGATGGCGCAGGTCAAACATTGGGGCGAAAAATCCGCCCTGAACAATGGGATACTTTCCAAAGGTGACCGGGCGAAACTGGAGAAGGTGAGCGCGGACTTTGCCCAGCTTGAAGCGCTGGAACGTGACCTCCAGAACCCCCGCAAACCCCTGCCCTTTTTCCTCTACCGGATGCACTTCCATGAGGTCTTTGCCCACAAGGGTGGTTTTGATGTGGTCATCGCCAACCCGCCCTATGTGCGCCAGGAGCAGATCAAACACCTCAAGGAAGCCCTTGAACCCGCCTACCCGGAAGTGTATGCGGGCACGGCTGACCTGTATGTGTTCTTTTATGCACGAGGGCTGAACCTGGCACGCCCCAATGGGACTCTGATTTACATCACCCCCAACAAGTTCATGCGGGCGGGCTATGGCAAACGCCTGCGTGATTTCCTGCGCCAGCAGGTGACCCTTGAGTCACTCATCGACTTTGGCGACCTGCCCCTCTTTGATGCCACCACCTACCCCCTGATCGCGACGCTGCGCAAAACCAGACCCGCCCCTGACCACACCGTGCGCACCCTTACCGTGACTGACCTGGAGGACACCGAACACATGGCGCTTACTGCCCAAAGCGCTTTCCCTATGCCCCAACATGCCCTGAGCAGTGCCGAATGGCAGTTGAGCGACCCGGCAGCACGGGCGCTCATGGATAAACTGCGAGCGGCGGGCAAACCTCTGGGGGAGTATGTGGACGGGAAGTTTTATTATGGAATCAAGACCGGGCTGAACGAGGCATTTGTGATCAACGAGGCAAAACGCGCCGAACTGATCGCCGCCGACCCTCGCAGCGCAGAGATCATCAAGCCCTTTTTGCGTGGGCGGGATGTCAAACGCTGGCGGGTGGAGCCGAAGGGGTTGTATCTGATCTTTACCCGGCGAGGGATCAACATCGATGGCTATCCAGCAGTGCGCGCTCATTTGGAGCAGTACAAGGATCGGCTGATGCCGGGGGTGAAGGGTGGGCGCAAAGCTGGCACATATCAGTGGTATGAGATTCAGGACAGCATCGCCTACTACCCGGAGTTCGAGAAGCCGAAGATTGTGTATCAAGTATTTCAGGTAAAGCCATCATTTACCATAGATATACAGGGACACTACCTAAACAACGCACTATGGATGTTGAGCGTAGAGGACTACTTTCTATTGGGATGTTTGAACTCTACAGTGGGATGGTTTCAGATTGCACGCAATTGCACAAAAATCCAAAATGGGTATCAACTCATTTGGGATTATTTACAGAAAATCATTGTCTCCATCCCGCCTGATGCCCTCTGCACCAAGATCGCCGCGCTGGCGGAGAAGTGCCTTGCGGCGGCGAAGGGTCATCCTGAACGGCTGCCCGCTCTTGAAGCCCAATTGAATGCCCTTGTGTATCAGGCTTACGGACTGAATGCGGAGGAGATCGCCCTCATTGAGGCGCAGTTAGCGGGCAGGGCTGGTGTAGAATCAGAGGAGAACGAGATGGAGGAAGTGGACTAATGCACGCAGTCAGAGTGAGAGGTCACGTCGGTCCCGACGGGCTGCTGAAGCTGGAACTTCAGGTAGATGCCCCAAACCAGGACATAGAGGCGATTGTGGTGCTGGAACTGCCTGCACCCACCGCACCGGAATCACCCTCGGTGGATGCGCTTGGGTATCCGGTGGGCTTTTTTGAGCGGATTGATCAGATGCCCGGTACTGCCCTCAGTGAGCGCCCCGATCAGGGGGTGGGTGAACAACGGGACCGCTTGGAATAGATCTGGAAGGGTGCCTGATGAAATATTCACTCGATACCAACACCTGCATTCGCGCCATCAACGGGCGGGTGCCTGAAGTACGGTCGCGCCTTCTGCGGGTTCCAGCCAAGGATGTGGTGGTGTGTGCCATCGTCCGCGCTGAGCTTTATGCGGGCGCGAGCAAAAGTCAGACCCCTATCCAGACACACGCCCGGAATAACGCCTTCCTTTTGGCTTTCTCGTCTCTGCCCTTTGATGATCACGCGGTGCAGTATTATGGTACCCTGCGATCCGCACTGGAAAAGAGTGGTACGCCGATTGGGCCGCTGGATATGTTGATTGCGGCGATTGCGCTGGCGCACGACTTGATCTTGGTGACCCACAATACCAGTGAATTCGGGCGCATTGCGGGTCTGCGTCTGGAGGATTGGGACTGTCTCTTATACACATCTGACGCTGCCGACG
>JACSRJ010000284.1 GCA_014879835.1 Anaerolinea sp. | reverse complement strand
TGATCTGGGGTTGTGGGGGACGCCCCCACCAAAGGTGTTTCCTCCCCTCTCCTAGCCGCGAAGCGGCGGGCGGGAGAAGGGAAAGAGGGGTGAGGGCTATCACCCTAACCCAAAAATGTAGGGTCGCTCCCTCAGCCAGTTTTGAGAAGGGGGGTAAGGGGGATGAGGTCAAAACGCGCAGGATTACTTTTCAAACGGTCTCTCAAAGTTGATTGACTTAGGCCCCCAATAGGGCGAAAATAGGATACAAGTCTCTGGTAAGAGGCGGTTTACGGTGAACCCGTGATGCGCATTCGACAGTGCCTCAAATGGTGATTCGGATCAGCGTTTTCAGGACTGACGCGGTAGAAGATGGAAACATCCCTATCCCGAAACCCCTCTTTGTGGGCGATGAGCGGCACGGGATGGGGTTGCTTCTGGGGCAAGGGTGTCATGCCTAGATTTGTCGGACAGCCAACAATCGAACCCACTTTGATTCATGACGCGAACGACACAGGTACAACATGGCTGAAGATGCTGCGGCAACGGTCTTGATTGTCGATGATGATGTTGAACTGCTCAACAATACATCGATGATCCTAAGCTTAAACGGCTTTGAGGTGTTCACCGCTCACAGCGGTCAAAGGGCGCTGGAGATGCTCCGCGCTGGAGAATGCGCACCTCAGGTGATCGTCAGCGATATTCTGATGCCGGGCCTTAACGGTTTTGATCTGCTTGAGCGGGTGCGAACCATGCCAGAGTGGAAACTGATCCCGTTCATTTTTTTATCAGCCCACGATTCGCGCCGCTCTATCAGTGAAGGCCGGCAAAGAGGCGCAGATGATTACATCACCAAACCCTTTGATGCCAAAGAGTTGATTCAAGCGATTCGCCATCGGGTGGATCGGGCCCACGCACTCCGGGAGAAAGTGGAGACCGAAATCAGCACTGGCTTTGATCGGGTTCGCTCGCAGTTGGTCAACCTGCTCTCACACGAACTGCGCACCCCGCTCACCTACATTACAGGTGGTTTTGAACTGCTGGCGGACAGTTTACGTTATGAAAATCTGCCCCCAGACGCCCACACCAGCCTAGACTTGATTCGCTCAGGGACACAGCGTTTGACCCGTTTGGCTGAACAGGTGGTGCGTTATGCAGAACTCTCCAGCGGGCATCTCCGCGCCCACTTTGCCGAGTTTGCCCTTCTTCACAGCATCAACGAGATCGTCACCAGCGCCGCTGCTTTGATCCTCCGCGAGAGCGGGGCCGCTGCCGATCTCATCCAAATCGACACGCAAATCCCCGATACCCTTGAAGTCTCGTGCATCCCCGAATATTTGGTAAATGCGATCATGGAGATTTTGCGTAACGCCCTCACCTACAGCCCAGCGGGATCAACGGTGGTGGTGCGGGTCTATCGTCGTTATGAGGAAGTATTTATAGAGATCAGTGATCAAGGGCGGGGGATTCCGGCGGATCGCCTGAAGCGCGCCCTTGATGTGATGGGACAGGTGGATCGCACCTACTTTGAGCAGCAGGGGATCGGGATGGGGCTTCCCATTGTCAAACGCACCATGGATGTGCATGGGGGCGAATGCGCTATCGCCAGCGTTCAGGATAAGGGTACCACGGTCACCCTCAAGATGCCTTTGCCCTCAGTTTCATCCTAAGGGGATCGCGGTTGAGGTCCCCACTTGTTAAAATCTCCGCAATGGCGCAAAAGTTGGGTTTCGATTAGGATAGATAGCAAGTTTGTTGGGCTATGAGAGTGGTTTGAGATGCCAGACATCTCCGAACAGGAACTACGGGAGCGCTGTGCTAGAGTGCTGAGCGGCGCTGCGGACGAAGCAGCACGGCTTCACCATGACTTCATTGGTACGGAGCACCTTTTTATTGCCCTCACCCAGATTGATGGCGGGCTTGCCCACCGGCTGTTGATCCTCGCTGGGTTGGATGCGCGCACTACCCGCAACGAGATTCGCCGGGATGCGGGCGCGAATGATCCCCCCGAACGCCCGATTTCTGCGCCGATGACCCTCACCCCACGCGCTCAAAAAGTTCTTGCCGCAGCCGTTGAGCTTGCCGATGAACATGGCGAAGACGTTGATGATAAACATTTGATCATGGCCCTTTTGACCGCAGGCGTGGAGGGTGTGCCCATGCGCCGCCTGAAGGCGATGGGGGTCAACCTTGAATACTGGATCGAAGTGGTGGGTGAGGCCTTGGATTTTGGCGACGCCTTTAATGAGGAGAGCGTTTCTCCCTTTGCCCGACGTGAGGAAGACCCCCCCTTTGCCAGTCCCTTCAAGGGCAGCCGTGAGAGCGCCCCACCCTTAAGTCCCTTTGGTGGGCTGTTTGCCCGTCCCACTTTTCGGGATAACCCTTTCTTTTCTGGCTCTGGCAGCCATGAACGTGAACGAGTCACTGGGGCTTTAGGCACCCCTCTGCTTGATAAATATGGGCGTGATCTGACAGCCCTCGCTAAACAGGGCAAACTTAGCCCGGTGATCGGGCGCGAACGCGAGATTCGCAGCCTTGCCCGGACACTCACCCGAAGCAAAAAGAATAACCCTCTCTTGGTTGGGGATGCAGGGGTGGGCAAAACCGCCGTGGTTGAAGGCTTAGCCCTTGCCATCGCGGAAGGCACAGCGCCGGTAACCCTTCAGGGAAAACGGATCGTGCAGATCGAGATCGGCACGCTGTTGGCCGGGACAAGCCTTCGGGGGCAGTTCGAAGAGCGTTTGGTGGGCATTCTGGACGAGGTCAAGGCTGCTCGGAACGTCATCGTCTTCATTGACGAGATACACTCCATCGTGGGTGCGGGGGATACCATCGACAGCAATCTTGACGCCGCCAATATCCTCAAACCGGCCCTTTCACGAGGGGAGATCATGTGCATCGGCGCGACCACCCATGAGGAGTACCGCCGGGCTATTGCTCAGGATGCGGCACTTGATCGACGCTTTCGCACAGTGGAGATCAGCGAACCGACTCTCGACGAAACATTGCAGATCATGGCCAGTGTCAAAGGGCACTATGAAGGACATCACGCCGTCATGATCGCAGAGGAGGCGCTTGAAGCCGCGGCCCGCCTTTCGACCCAATATATGCTCAACCGCCGCCAACCGGACAAGGCGCTTGATCTGCTTGATGAAGCCTGCGCCCGATTGGTCATTCATGGTGGTTCAGAGGTGGGTCTGCCCAGAGTGGTCACGGCGGCCACCATTGCGGAGGTGCTGGCGGAGTGGACGGGGATCCCCGTAGCCCAGATCAGCGCGGATGAGCGTGAGAAGTTCCAACAAATGGAAGAAGCCCTAAAACGGCGCGTGATCGGCCAAGATCATGCGGTTGCGGCGGTTGCGGATGCGATCAAAACCAACCGCGCTGGACTATCTGATCCTCGGCGTCCTATCGGTGCATTTTTGTTTTTAGGGCCAAGTGGGGTGGGTAAAACCGAGCTGGCAAGGGCGCTCACAGCCCTCATGTTTGGCACCGAAGACGCGCTGATTCGGCTGGATATGTCCGAATTTCATGATGAACATACCGTCGCCCGGTTGATCGGCTCCCCACCGGGGTATAAGGACTCGCAAAAGGGCGGCCAGCTTACGGAGTCCCTGCGCCGCCGCCCTTACGCCGTGGTGCTGCTCGATGAGGTTGATAAGGCGGCCCCTGAGGTTTTTGATATTTTCCTTCAGGTTTTTGACGAAGGGCGCCTGAGCGATGCCCGAGGGGGCACGGTGGACGCTCGCCACGCGATCTGGATCATGACCAGCAACATCGGCACGGCGGAGGGGGCAAAAGGCGCTATTGGCTTTAGCGCCGAACAGGGACGGGATCGGGCCGAGATCTATCAAAGCGCCCTCAAAAAGTTCTTCCGCCCTGAATTGCTCAATCGATTGGACGAAGTGGTGATCTTTAACCCCCTCTCCCGCGAGGTCCTTTTGGGTATTCTTGAACTGCAAATCAAAGACGTCCGCAGTCGACTTCGGGAACAAGACCTGACCCTCGATCTGACCGACAGCGCACGCGATCTGATCCTCAGTCAGGGCAGCGACAGCGCCAATGGTGCCCGCCCCATGCGAAGAGCGATGGAACGCTTATTGGTACGCCCCTTGGGGCGGTTCCTGCTTGAACAAACTGCCCTCAGTGGGCAGGTTATCCGCGCTGATGCTTCCGATTCACGGCTGAAATTTGAGCTTGCATGACCCCATCTATTGCTGATGTGCCTCAAACGGGGCGACAGCCAACGCTGATCGCCCCTGAAACCGAACGCCGCCTGCTGCGAAATACTTCTCCCGGCGATCAGGCTGATCTGTTTGCTCTTGACCCCCACAGTGAAGTACGGCGCATTGGGCGTTTGGCCCTGCGCCGCGATTTCCCTGATCCCAGTGATTATTTTGTTTTAGGCGATCAGTGTGCCCGCCTGACTTTAAATGGCACAGGGCTGGACATTCACTATATCGAGCGGACTCTTGAGGCCTATGCCCGCGCCGGGCGTATTGCCCGCGATGCAGGCATCAGTGCGGATGTCGCGCTTTCGCTTCGGGCTCAAAAAGCGTTTGTCAGTTGGCTGATCGCCTGTGCCCTGCACCATCCCATCCCACGTAATGCGGCGGCAGCCCTGTGGGCCGCAGCAACCATCCCCGTAGAGCACCTTGATCCTCTCTGGGGTGGGCAGATTATCGCCCTAAGCCGTCTCTATATGGCCGACATGGGCGTTGAGAATGCCCCCCCGGCCGCGGCTGATACCGAGGAGATCGTGCCCCCGGCTGCGCCAGACCCCGGTATGACCATGGATGGGGATGCGCCTGAGCCAGTGCGGGACTCTTCTCTGAGCGGCGAGAATGGGCCTTTAGCCGCAGAACCGAGTGCGGGGGTTTCCTTTGGGAATGCGCCCACCCTTCCGGAGGCGCTGGGCGCGCCTGCTCGCTCACCGCGTATCCTAAGTTACACCACCATGAATGTGACTCCGGGCGAGTACCAGATCGATCAGGTCATTGCAGGGCGTTACATGGTACGGGGAATCAAGCGTGGCGGGATGGGGGTGATTTACCTGTGCGTTGATCAAGAGACCAACATCCCCATCGCCATCAAGACCTTTCAAAGCCGATTTTTGGATAACCCCCGGACTCAGGAGCGCTTCCGGCGTGAGGCGCTGGTGTGGATCGACCTTGAGAAACACCCCAACGTGGTGCAGGCCCGTAAAGTTGAGACCTTTGGTGAGGAGGAGCCTTACCGCCGCCCTTACCTTCTGATGGAATATGTGGCCGGGGTTGAAGGTCTGGGCACGGATCTATCCAGTTGGATCGAGCGGCGGCGGATTGACCCGGCGCAGGCAGCCGCCTTTGGGGCCTATATTTGTGCCGGGATGCAGCACGCAGTCACCCGTTATCCGCAGCTTGTCCACCGCGATCTGAAGCCCGCCAACATCTTGGTGCGGTATGATGGGATGGCCAAAGTTACCGATTTTGGGCTGGTGCGGGCGGTAGATAACACCTCTGAGGCACCCGATGACGAGTCCCCGTCCCAGAGTGACGATCCGCGTCTCACCCGTGCAGGTACGGTGGTGGGCACCATCGCCTACCTCTCACCGGAGCAGTGTCAGGCCCTGCCGCTGGATTTACGCTCCGATATTTATGCCTTTGGGGCCATTCTTTTTGAGATGCTCACGGGGCGTCAGATGTTTGAGCGGCTCAGCTCAACTGAATGGCTGCAAGCTCACCTCTATGCTTCGCCTCAACTTCGGTTGGATGAGGAATCCGCCATCCCTCAACCACTGAGGGCTTTGATGTTCCGCTGTCTGGCCAAAGCGCCTGATGATCGCCCCGAAAGTTGGGCCCTGATCCGCGATGAACTGGACACCATCCACCAAACCCTGACAGGTGCACCAATCCCTGATTTGGTGGGGCAAAGTGCTGATCTTGAGATGGAAGAACTGCTCGACAAGGCCTACAGTCTCACTGAATTGGGGTACAGCGAGGATGCGATCAAGGTTTATGATCGGGCTTTAGAGCGCGACCCCCACAATGCCCATGTGTGGGCACGTAAGGGCCGTACTCTGCGGGTGCTGAGAGAATATGAAGCCGCCCTCAAAGCCTTTGAACAGTCACTCAAAGTACAGTCTGAATCCACCACCAACACAGCCAAGATCATGGACATTCGAGCGTGGACACTCAACCAAAAAGGCATTGTCCATGAGCGCCTGCGCCAGTTTGAGGAGGCTTATCAAGCTTACGCTGAGGCATCTCAGCGCAAACCCGAACTGTGGCATCAGGCCAACCTGATCAAAATGCTGCTCAAGGGCCGCAAATATCAGGAGGCCCAGCAGCACATTGATACCATGATGGGCGGTGGCGCAAACTACCCGGATGGGCACATCCTCAAAGCGCGAATGCTGCTTGAGCTGCTTCAGCCTGACAAAGCGCTCATCTCGGCCCAAAATGCGACGACCTTCGCTCCCCGAAATGCGGAGGCATGGATCGTCCAAGGTGAGTGCTTCCTGATGCTTCGCCGTCCCGCTGATGCGGCGATGGCTTTTGCACAGGCCTCCCGCTGCGCACCTCGAAATGTGCGAGCATGGTTATATCTGGCTTCGGCTCATTTACGCGCCAAAAACTTCATCGAGGCCCATTATGCCGCTGGCGAAGCAGTGCGCCTCAAACCTGACCATTATCGAGCGCTGGCACGTTTGGGGCGGGCCCGTTTGCAATTGGAACGCCCCGCTGAGGCCCTCGATGCTTTTGAACGAGCGCTCTCCCTTGCACCGCGCCTGATCACCGCGCTGGAGGGCAAAGCCGAAGCCCTCGAAGCTTTGGGGCGGCCGGAAGAAGCGGCTGTTGTTTGGGCCACCCTTGCCCAAACGGGACATGAGGGCAAAAACCAGCACCTCTTGCTAGCCCAAAGCCTTGTGAAGGCGGATAAACTGCCCGAAGCGCTGGAAGCGCTTCAACAGGCCCTGCTCCACAGGCCGAAGGATGTTGAAGTCTACAAATTACAGGGGCTTGTATTCATGCGTCAGGGCCGCTATGATGAGGCTGCCAATGCCTATCAGCGAACGGTTGAACTTGCCCCGGAGGATGTGTGGAATCATTCGCGGTTGGTCAATGCCCTGATTCGGGGGGGAGAACGCTACGCAGCCCTTGATGCAGTCGATGAAGCCCTAGAGGCTCACCCCGACTCAGCATCCTTATGGGTGCTGCAAGGGCGCGTCCTGCGCGACCTGCATCGCCCTGATCAGGCCTTACGGGCCTATGATCGGGCATTACAACTGGAACCGGAGTCGGCTTCAGCATGGATCGGCAAGGGATTAGCACTGGTGGAGCCGGGACAGCGTCAGGAAGCGCTGGACTGCTTCCAGCGGGCGAGTGGACTCAACCCGGAACTTTCGTGGGCATGGTATCAACAAGGGGTGGTCTTGATCGAATTAGGCCGCTACGGAGAAGCCATTGAGAGTCTTAACCGGGTCCTGATGATCGACCCCCATAATCGCAAAGCCAGTGTGAAACGCGATGAAGCGCGGAAAAAGAACGATGCGGAGTTAAAGGCCAAAAGAGATGCCCCGTGACAAAAATCGCACCCAGTTTTGCACAACCTTCATGAGCGGACCGCAGGATGGTAAAACTCAGGAGTGGCTTGTTCCCGCCAATGCGGATCAGGTCGAACTGACCATCGGACGGCTTGAGGGGTGTGACATTCATATTGAATATGACACGCAGGTTTCGCGTCAGCACGCCCGCGTTTTATATGATGCCCGCCATGATCTGTTTTATGTTGAGGATGCGGGCAGCCGTAACGGGACTTATCTTGAACAAACCAAGATCACTGGGCGTGTGCCCCTCAAACCCGGCGAACTCTTTCGGGTGGGACGCACATGGATGCGAGTCGATCCCGATGATAATGAGGTTGACTCTGACCCCGAAGGGGACGATCTGCCCTTTTAAGGCACATCCCTTTCTGTTAGGTGGTGGGGGGATCGAGGTGCTGCTCAAACCACGCCACAACCCGCCCCTGATAGGCTTTGCGGGCGGCTTGAAAGGCCCCTCGATGCCCAACCTGAGGCACAAGCCAAACCTCCGCCTCACCTTTGACCATGCCTGCCATCGCCTCCACCTCAGCCGTAGTCACGAATGGATCCCGCTCTCCCTGAATGAACAGCACCGGGCAGCGTACATGAGGGGCCCACAAGATGGGATCAACTTGATCGATCCGACCACGGGTGCGCAGCGCCGCCGCAAAGAGCGCCCACGCCGCAAACTGCCAGCCAATGAGGTAAGGGATACCCCGCTTACGCGCCCATCGGGCCAGCGTGTTTTTGAGTCGGGCAAAACCACCATCAGAGACCACGGCCCCCACCCGATCACTGAGCGCCGCCGTGATCAGGGCCACCGCCCCGCCCATGCTTAGTCCATACAGTCCTACCTGCCTTGTGCCTCGTTGGGTGAGGACATAATCGACTGCGCCAAGCACATCCTCTTTCTCAAACATCCCAAAGGTCATCGCCTCACCCTCAGATTGACCATGTGCCCGATAATCAAACATCAGCACCGCAAAGCCAGCCTGATGCAGAGGGATGGCAAGCTCTGTATCGCCGTCCTTGCTGCCAGCCTGCCCTGAACACAAGATAATGGTTCCCCGCGCATTGTCTGGGGCCGGAATCCACCACCCACTGAGGGATACCCCATCCCGCGAGGAGAAAGTGACCGATTCATAGGGCATTCCGTATTGATCGGGTGGGTTGGCGATGTCTGGCTCGCGGCGCCGCAGTAGAGCCGCCCCCCCAATCTGAGTCAGCCCCACCCAAACGCCGATCAGAATCAGAATTATCAGGGGAATCATGAGGTTCAAGGGTTCTGGCTGGCTTCGATAATGTCCACACGAATCAGCCGATCCCCCGGTGGTGGGTTGGGATCACGCAGGACATCAAAAGGATCACGGGCCCGGAGGGCGCGTAACACGTCCATCCCGGCGGTCACCCGCCCAAAGATGGTGAACTGACCGTTGTAACCTTCGGGGGGCATGGGTCCCAAGGTGATAAAAAATTGAGAACTGGCGCTGTTGCGGATTCCGCGTTGGCTGGCCATGGCCACCAGCCCTTCACGGTCGAAGGCCAGCCCATTATCGGATTCGTCAAAGATGAAGTAACCCGCCGTACCCAAGCCTGTGCCGCTCGGATCACCCGTCTGGACAAGCAGTGAGGTCACCAGATGAAAGGTGATGTCGTTATACCATCCCTGACGGGCCAAAAACACAAAATTGTTGACCGCAGCAGGCGCAGTCCGGGGGAACAGTTCGATCTGCACCTCGCCCTTTTCGGTGATCAAGGTCGCACGGTAGCCCTTATCCAGATCGATCTGCAAGGCGGGCTGCTGGTCAAACTGGCGGCGTTCAAGCAGGATCAACTTCACAGCCCCATCAAGGCCAAACTCGTCAATACGCCCGCTGTAGGGTTGATCCTGAAGGAGCAGGGCAGGGCTGGATCGAAAACCGCGCAGTGCGCCTTCTTGGGCGGCCCGACGCATCAGGTCGAGAGTCTCAGGGGAGTCCAGATCAGCGCTGAAAGTGTTCAAATCCGCCACGCCGATCTGTTGGGCATAGGTAATCAGAGTGGCTCGAAGGCTCTCCGGCGGAAGGTTGAACCAATCGGCTTGGGCTGCCAGCAGTTGATCGTGCATCTCCCAGAATTTTCCTTGTCTGCCGGCCGCGTGGGAAGCTTGCGCAGACAGTAAAGACGCTTGATTGCTGAGGCGCGGGTAGTGCCGCCACACAATGCGTATCTCCGCTGGATAACGCTCAAGCAGGATGAGCAGGTTTCGGGCCAGTTCAACCGTCGCCGGGGCGGTGAAGTCACCGTAAAGTGTCCATGTGATCGGGGCGCTCAGTTCCCCCCGCACCTGATCGGTGGCGCTTACCCCGATCTCAGTGGGGCGGGGCGGCAGGGTGATCACGACCCGTTCAGCAGTAGGGGGAAGGGGCACTGCCGTGGGCTGTGAAGGGGCACACCCCACGAGCAGCGCCAATCCGATCAGTGTGGTGAGGGTTCGTTTAAGCGCGGCCATAGACTGGGATCAGCGCGCCGCTGATGTCACGGGCCGCATCAGAGATCAAAAAGGCGATCACGTCCGCCAGCGATTCGGGAGAAACCCACTTGGTGTAGTCTTCGGCGGGGTTTGCGCTCCGATTCTGGGGGGTGTCGATCACACTAGGCAGCACCGCATTGACGGTGATCTGAAAAGGTTTTAATTCCTCAGCCATGGCCTCCGTGAGACGCAGCACCGACGATTTACTGGCGCTGTAAATGGCGATCCCCGCAACCCCACTGAGGGCAGCACGAGAGCCGACATTCACAATCCGCCCACCGCGCCCACCGCCGATCATCACCGGGGTGACAGCGGCACTCAACAAATAGGCGCTTTTGCCGTTTAAATCCATCAGGTAATCCCACAGTGTCTCAGTGGATTCATGGACTGCGCCCTCCGCCCGAAACCCACCCGCGATGTTGATCAGGATGTCGATAGGCGCACCGTCAGCGCTGATCTGGGCGACCGCCTGATCAACCTGATCCTTTTTGGTCAGATCGATTCCCCCAACGATCATCAGGGAGTCCGGATTTAACCCTTGTTCACCTAGGCGCTTACGCAGTCCATCAAGGCTATGATCAATCAGGGCCAATGAAGCCCCTTCTGCCTGAAGGCGTTTGATGACCGCGATCCCTAGATTACCACCAGCACCGCTGATCACTGCCCGTTTATGAGCCAACGAGGGATATGTGGACATGTCTAAGCTTTCCTCCCCTTGGCTATTGATTATACCCGCCCTCTGACAATGGCAAGGATCACATACAACCCGTATAAAGCCAGCAGCAGAAACCCTCGTCCGCGCCCCATGCCTTTGGTGGGCATCAGCAGCAGTGGGATGATTGCTGCGGTCAGAATCATGAACAGGAAATCAACCCCTACCTGATCAAGGTCGGCCGGGATGGGGCGGATAAGGGTGGTGATGCTCAGGATCAGCAGAAGATTGAAGATGTTGGAGCCAACCGCGTTACCCACCGCAATATCACTTTGTTTGCGCCGTGCGGCCACAATGGTAGTGACCAGTTCTGGCAGCGAAGTGCCCACCGCAACCAGCGTTACCCCAACGATCAGTTCTGAGATACCCAAGTGGCGGGCGATACTCACCGCGCCGCTGATCATGAGCTGCGACCCGATCACCAGCGCTATCAACCCAATGGTAATAAATCCGAGTTCGGTTAGGCGGTGAATATCCTTGCCTACCACCCCAAGGGCCCGGTCATAATCAGTCACTTCAGGCGTGATCATCGCCCGATCCATCAGCATCCAGCGGTACTGAAGTAACAAAAAGAGGGCCATGCCCATCAGCAGGACGCCGCCCTCTGCTTGGCTTATCAGCCCGTCGTAGGCAAAGATGATGACCGATGCAGTGGCGATCAACATCACCGGGATCTCCCGTTTGATGAGTGTCCACTCTACCCGAAAAGGCACCATAAGCGCGGCTAAACCGAGCATCAAACCCACATTGGCGATATTGGAGCCGACCACATTTCCCAAAGCGAGATCGGACACGCCAGAGAGCGCAGCGCTTGCCGAAACCAGAAGTTCTGGGGCGGAAGTGCCAAAAGCCACAACGGTCATCCCGACCAGCATGGGCGAGACCCCAAACGAAGTGGCCAAACGCCCTGCCCCCCGCACCAACCAGTTTCCACCCAAAAACAAACCAACAAGGCCCAATACAATGGCGACGATGTCTGTGATCTGCATCTTTCACCCCCCTTCCTGTTTATGGTTTGAGGAAAATTCCAACGAAGTTTTGATAGAAACGCAAACGAGATTCTATTACAAATAATCTAAACTTTGCACAGTGAGTTTGGCGCGAACTAAGCCGCGCCATGCCAAATACCCTAAAAATTGGAGGGGTGATGACCGATACCCAAAATGCGCCCAAGCGCGATGAAGCCACTGAACCAGTGATGGATGCGGCAGCCGGGGTTGAAGGGGCCACTGTCGCTGAGGCAGAGGCGGCCAAACCCAACGGCGAGACGATGGAGTCCGGGGTTTCATTAGCCGAAGCGCAGGCCAAAGCCGCGGAATACCTTGATGGTTGGCAGCGTGCCCGCGCCGAGTTTGCCAATTACCGCAAACGGGCTGATAAAGAACGAGAAGAAGCGCACCAAAACGCCGTAGTGGAGACGCTCCGGAAGCTGCTCCCAGTGCTTGACGATTTTGATCGCGCCCTTTCCAAAGTCCCGACCGAACGGGTTGAAGATGAATTGATCAAGGGATTCAGCCTCATCCATCGTAAGCTGGTAGGGCTGATCGAGAACGCCGGTCTAAAGGTTGTAAATCCTCAGGGGGAACCATTTAACCCAGCCTATCACGAGGCCATTGGGCATGACGATACCAGTGATGTCTCCAGCGGCCATGTGAGTCAGGTCTTGCAGAAAGGCTACCTCTACGGGGAACGAGTCATTCGTCCTGCACTGGTCAGGGTGGCAAGTTAGTATCTGCCAGCAGATAGTCATCAACATTTCATCAGAATGACAAGCACGATCCTTAACGCAAATGGGAGCATAACCACACATGGGAAAAATTATCGGAATTGACCTCGGCACGACAAACTCGGTGGTGGCGGTGATGGAAGGTGGACAGCCAACCGTCATCCCGACCAGTGAAGGCAGTCGTTTACTGCCGTCGGTCGTGGCCACCAACCCCAAGACAGGTGAACGCCTTGTAGGCCATGCAGCGCGCCGTCAGGCAGTGATCAACCCGGAAAACACGGTCTTCTCGATCAAGCGCTTCATGGGCCGCAAGTTTAATGATCCAGAAGTGCAGCGGGCCCTCAAGAATGTGCCTTACAAAGTCACCGAAGCGCCCAATGGCGATGTGCGGGTGCTGATGGGCGGCAAAGAATACAGTCCGCCCGAAATCAGCGCCATGATCCTTGCCAAACTCAAAACAGATGCAGAAGCCTATCTGGGCGAAACCATCACAGAGGCGGTGATCACCGTCCCGGCATATTTCAATGACAGCCAGCGCAATGCCACCAAAGACGCCGGACGCATTGCGGGCTTAGATGTGAAACGCATCATCAATGAGCCAACTGCATCCTCACTGGCCTATGGGCTGGATAAAAAGGGTGAGGAGAAGATCGCCGTTTATGACCTTGGCGGCGGTACTTTCGATATTTCGATCCTCGATGTGGGCGATGGGGTCTTTGAAGTCAAATCCACCAATGGTGATACCTACCTCGGCGGTGATGACTTTGACAACCGTATCATCGGGTGGATCGCGGAGGAGTTTCAGCGTGAGAACGGGATCGATCTGCGGGCCGACCGTCAGGCCCTTCAGCGTTTGAAGGAAGCAGCCGAAGGGGCCAAGAAGGAACTCTCCCAGAACCTTCAAGCGGAGATCAACCTGCCCTTTATCACCGCAGATGCAAGCGGACCCAAACATCTGGTGATGTCCCTCACCCGGGCCAAACTGGAGTCGCTCACGGAGGACTTGGTCAAACGTTCACTTGAACCGGTGACCAAAGCCATCAAGGACTCCGGGTTGAAACCCTCGCAGATCGATGAAGTGGTTTTGGTGGGCGGTATGACCCGTATGCCTGCCGTTCAGGAAGCGGTCAAGAAGCTCTTTAATAAGGAGCCCAACAAGACCGTGAACCCGGATGAGGTCGTGGCTGTCGGGGCTGCGATTCAAGCGGGCGTGCTGGCCGGGGATGTCAAGGACGTGCTGCTGCTGGACGTGACCCCGCTCACCCTGAGCATCGAAACCTTGGGTGGGGTGGCCACGCCGATCATTGATCGCAACACCACCATCCCGGTGCGTAAGTCGCAGGTCTTCAGCACTGCGGCTGATGGGCAGACTCAGGTTGAGATTCACATCGTTCAGGGTGAGCGCCCGATGGTGGCCGATAACAAGACGCTGGGACGTTTCATTTTGGATGGAATCCCGCCGGCCCCTCGCGGTGTGCCTCAGATCGAAGTAACCTTCGATATTGACGCCAACGGTATCCTCAACGTCTCTGCCAAGGACAAAGCGACGGCCCGTGAGCAGCATATCACGATCACGGCCTCCAGCGGTCTAAGCGAGGAGGAAATCGAGCGCATGGTCAAGGACGCTGAGCGCAATCGCTCCGCGGACGAACGGCGCAAGAAGGATATTGAGATCAAAAACACCGCGGATAACGCCGTCTACGCGGCTGAAAAAGCCCTGCGCGAATTCGGTGAGAAGATCGACGGCACCCTCAAAAAGAGTATTGAGGGGCAGATCGATGCCGTGAAAAAGGCCAAAGAGTCCGGGGATCAGACCAAACTTAAGAGCGCTGTTGAAGCCCTTCAGAACAGCATCCAGCAGATCGGCGCGGCCATGTATGGCGGCGGCGCAGCCGGCGACGGTTCACCCGATGGGAACACTGGCTCCGGGCGCGAGGATGTGATCGAAGGCGAAGTGGTCGATTAAGCCCTCCCCCATGACCGCGGCGCGGTGCCCGCTCCCGCACGCGCTCTGAGGGGGAAAGACCTGAGGGGACATCCCTCAGGTTATCACCCGTGCCTTTTGTCACAATTGCCCAATCAATCAGGCGGCGCGCCTCGCAAGAGGCGCGCCGCTTTTGGTTATGCTCCCTTGTGTGCGCGATAAGTTCATACAAGGGACAGTGGGTTGGTGG
>JACSRJ010000279.1 GCA_014879835.1 Anaerolinea sp. | reverse complement strand
TAGGAGGCATGGCGGCGGTAGGGTTGGGGTAGCCGTGGGCAGAGGTGTTGGGGTGGCGGTGGGTGAGGCTGTAGCCGTAGGGGTATCCGTTGGGATCGCAGTTGGGAGCGGTTGAGTCGCAACCACAACCACAATGGGGGTGGGCTGTGGCGCAGTGGGTTCACACCCCACTAGCGCGGCGAAGAGCGCTGCCAAGCCTATCCAAAGCGCCCACGTCAACCGATGTGAATAATTCAAGCCAATCATGAATCGATTAAATGAGGATAGGTGTTCAGCAGATTAGCTGCCCCCAAACCAATTAAGCAATCGTTTGACGATGCTCCGTTTACGCACTTGTTCCTGTTGAAGTTCGCGCTGAAGCTGCTCGGTGAGCTGTTTGAGTTCATCAACAGTCATTTTGGCCCCGTTCACCAGCACCCAGTTCCCGCCTAGATCGCGCAGTTCAGAAGGGATACGCTTATAGAGCGATTTATAAATCTCTAGGTAGTGCGCCATCGCGCTTTCAACATTCATGCATTTGCCCTACCGTGATACTGCCTTTGATGCCCTATCGGAATTATACAACCTCGGCAAACCTGCGTACATACGCGGCTTATCTGCGAGACGTCTGGGGCGAGCTGCGGCCCGCTGGATAGCGCCCTCGGCCGCGGCGCTGATTTCTGGGTCAGGGTCACTCACAAACGGCGGCACAAGGAGCATCACGCTCTCCGGGCGAAGCTCACCGAGGGCTGTGATCGCTGCTAATTTCACAAATTTTTCAGAAGCCCCCAACATTTCCTGAACCGATAAAGCGTGTGCGGGATCACCCCAACCAGCAGCAATCAATGCTGCCGCCGCCCGAAGTTTGGGCGAATAATCACCATTAAGTGCGGGATGCACTTGTCTCCACGCACTCTGAGCATCCAACCGGCGAAGGGCCCGACCGACCTCAATTCCCTGATCAAGAAGCTCATCATCATTGATAGGTAAGACCTTGTAATCGTGCCTATCACGAAGCCCAGAGTCGAAACCCATATAACCAATCAGGGCGTCCCCTGCGGTACGATCCCCCAAGGAACCTAAAGTGCTGATGCAGCGCCATGGTTCGGGGGTGTTTCTGCTCAAAAGCGCTTCCATCAAAGGCCTTACTGCACGCTGATCGCGTTTGCGCCTGAGGGTATCGTGGGCTAACCCCCGACGGCTATGGGAAACATGGGGATCAAGGGCGATTCCGAGGGCACGCCCAGTGCTGCCCCACAACACCGCCAATGCAGTCAGCGCAGAACGTCGTTCTCGCTCCGAATATGGGATACGCCGCACCACCCAGCCTGCAATACGCCATTCTCGCTGAATTTCCCCCCGGCGTAACCGCAGCAGTTGAAGCACCACCTGATCGCGCATTTCTGAGTGGGTAAGCTGATGCGCAGCATCTTTAATCCGCTCACGTTCCCCACAGAGCAGCATCCGCCACACTTTGCGTCCCGGCATATCCCTGCTCATGACCCACAGCCCTTCGCCGATCTCATTGCCAGATTCTAACACAGGAATGGTTCTTGCGGTGCGCCCCCCTAACCTTTTGCAAACTCTGATGCACTCAGGTGCGGTACACAATATCGCGGCGATTAAGCATCCCTACGAAGGAATCACCCTCATATACAGGCGCGTGGTTCAAATCCGCGTGATCCAGTGCCGCAAGGGCACTTTGTAAATCCTGCTCTGGCCCCAACAGCACCAACTTCACCCGGGGGATCATGCGATCCCCAACCTTGACCCTGCCCCATTCAAGGCGATCAATGTGGACGATCTCAGCGAGTGAGATCATCCCCACAAGGGTTCCATTCACCATCACCGGGAAGGCCTGATCACGGGCAAAGTCGAGGTAACGCCATACGAACATAGCCAGCGGAAGATTAGGTTCAAGGATAGGCACGTTAAAACGCATCACCCGGCGCACACTCATTTTTGAAGGTGAGATGATCGGCTTGCCTCCGCCCGCCAGAAGGTAGTTCACATAAGAAAGACGGTACAGGTACAAGCCCATAAATCCGATCAAGACTGCACTTAGAAACGCGCCTCTGGTTGTGAACATCCACAAGGCCACCAACACGATTAGGGCCGCCACAACCTGCCCAGCGCGGCTGGCGATTTGGGTGGCACGGCGATAGCTGCCCATGTAGCCCCACACCGCCGCACGCAGCACCCGCCCACCATCAAGGGGGAAGCCGGGCAGCATGTTGAAGATCGCTAGGGTCAAATTCACCGTTGACAACCAGTCGCAGGTGAGTCCTGCCAACCCCGGCAGGAATGACAAAAATCTGAAAAAAACCGCCAGCAAGAGACTCGAAAAAGGTCCGGCGGCAGCGATTAAAAGTTCATGCTCGGCACGCTCCGGCTCACGAGAGAGGTGCGCTTGCCCACCGAGGATATTTAACACCACCCGCGACACTGGCAGCTTATAATACTGTGCTGTTAAGACATGAGCCATCTCGTGCCATAAGATCGAAACCACCAGCAGCAGAGACCCAATGCCACCCGCTAACCACCCGGCTACTGGTGAAATCCCGATTACACTGCGTGGGAAGACTTGTGTGGCAAGGGTGAACGCCACAAAAAAGGTGATCAACAGCAGACTGAAATCGATCCGAATCTCAACCCCACCTAACTCTCCAAGACGCCATCCGCCAAGCACCGGTTGTGCGCTGCGTTGTAGGTTCATCACTGATCAGCTCTCACATTAAGGGATACCTGAGATTATATGCCAATCGCTCCTGAATTCCCTGCATAGGTTCCTCATAAATACTGTAGAAGTTACGCACTTGCCCCATATGAACCTAACCCTGCGACCGCTTCGCGGTGTCCGTCCCGTACACGAGGAGGGGTTTAATTCCCCTTTCCCTGAAATCGGGGAGAGGGGCGGGGGTTAGTGGTGCTCCAATCCTCAAATGTGGCAGTCCTCGTCCCTTCAACCATACGCGGAAGTCGGCAGAAGGGGTGAGGTCGTTTCTGGTCTTTTTCAGCCTTGCTTTCTCAACCCCATCTGAAAGGATTTTGTTAGAGTTTGCGAAAAAAGAAGCCCTCAGAAGCGTCTAAATGGTAAACTGCCTGATTGGTCTTGTACAATCAGTGCAAACTACCCGCTCCCGTAAGCGTTTTTTGAGGATTTGCCATGCTCAGTACATCCGACACCCCTCCCTCCGAATCTTCCCAACCGGAGACCATTAGCATTAGCCAGCAGTCACTCTACTACTTCATGATCGCAGTCGTGTTTGCGGTCGCTGGTTTTATCGTAGGTGGGATCACTTTTTCCGCACGTGGCGTCTCAACCGAGGACATTCGATCCGCAGCAGCGGCAGGTGCGCGTGAAGCGGTACGTTCTGAACTGGCCAGCTTGCAGTTAAATACGGGGGATTCGGCTGCGCCGCAACCGACGGCAGCGCCGGTCACGGTGGATACCAGTACCGCTCCCTCATGGGGACCCGCCGACGCCAAAGTGACCCTCGTAGAATTCTCAGACTTTGAATGCCCCTACTGCGGGCGTTTTAATCGGGATACTTACGACCTGATCCGCCAGCAGTATGGTGACAGCATCCGTTATGTGTTTAAGCACCTTCCCCTCACCCAAATTCACCCCAATGCCGAACGCGCCTCCATGGCTGCTGAATGCGCCAATGAACAGGGAAAATTCTGGGAATACCACTCGATTCTGTTCAAGAATCAGGCGGATCTTTCTGCGGAGGCGCTGATAGGTTACGCCCAGACCGTTGGGGTGGCTGATCAAACCAAATTCAATGAGTGCCTTCAGACCGAAAAATACCTCTCCAAGGTTCAGGCTGATATGAATGAAGGCTTCAACTTGGGTATCGGGGGTACACCCACGTTCTTCGTGAATGGGATCGCACTGGTTGGCGCTCAGCCCTTCTCGGTTTTCCGCAACGCTATCGATAACGCCCTTAATACTAACTAAGCATCCATAGCACGTCCTTTTGGGGCAGGGTACAATCCCAATTCATGAGTATTCTCACCCTGAATGAGGCCCTTCAAACCCGGCAGCACCTCCGTGCCGCCGGGTTAATGCTTGTTTTCACCAATGGACATTTTGATCTACTTCATGTTGGACATCTTGATTATTTGGAAAAGGCTCGGGCGCTTGGCGGAGCGCTCTTTGTAGGTGTAAATGGGGATTCCGCTACCCAGTCGCTCAAGGGTACAGGGCGTCCTATCGTGCCTGCTTTAGAGCGTGCTCGTCTAATTGCAGCCCTGCGCCCAGTAGATTCGGTGATCATTTTTGAGGCGGATACAGCCCATACCCTGATCGAGACACTGCGCCCAGAAATCTACGTTAAAGGGGGGGATTACCATCAGAAGGTTCTGCCCGAACGCGCTTTGGTTGAAGGTTATGGTGGGCAGGTGGTGTTGATCGATCTTCTGCCCAATCACAGTACCAGTGATCTCATTGCGCGCATCCGTGCTCTGCCCTATCAGGGCTGAAAGATCACCCCATCATGACGGTCACCCCTGAAGCCGAAGTTATTCACCATCTGCCGCCGGATACCCCTGCTGATGATGGGGTCGAGAGCATTGCCGGGGCCACTACGATTCTTGCCATCGGCAACATCACCAGTCGGGTACTAGGTTTTGTAAAAGAGATCCAGTTGGCGAATCTCTTTGGGGCAGGGCGCGCAGTAGATGCCTTCCAGATTGCCATCACCATCCCCCGTGACTTGTACGATCTGGCAATTTTTGGTCACACCAACTCCGCATTGGTACCAGTTCTCAGCGAATATGCAGCCCGCAAAGACAAAAGCGAACTGTGGGCGTTGGTCAATGTACTGATCGCACTGGTGATGTTTTTTGCGGGAATATTGGTGCTGTTCATGGTCGTTTTCACCCCCCAGATCATCACCCTCTATCGGGGACTGCCCAGAGTCGATTTTGCTCTGCACCCCTTTCAACTTGATCCCTCGATGCTCACCCAGAGCGCCTCGGCCCTGACGCCAGAAGCGTTCAACAAAACGATCTCGCTGCTACGCCTGACTGCACCTGCATTGGTGTTCATGAGCCTTTTTTCGGTACTGTCCGGAATTCTTTATGCGCTCAAACGTTTTGTTTATCCCGCATTCGGGGCGGCGCTGTTCAACGCTGCGATTTTTGTTTCTACCTTGCTGTTAGCCCCAGTGATCGGGATCGAGGGGGTGGCTGTAGGCTGGGTTTTGGGAGCCATCATCCAGCTTGGGTTCCAACTTTTAGGGCTGCGCGGGGCAAAACTACGGTTGGTGATCCGAGGGTTACCTCGTGCCCTCCGCCATCCGGGGTTACGTAAGATCGGGCTGCTCTATTTACCGGTGCTGCTGGCCTTGATCGTAGACGTGTTGGTCAATCGCCCTTTCAGTTACAACATCGCCTCCCAGACGGGGGAGGGTAATGTCGCTACCATGGCGTGGGCAACTAACCTTCGTGAATTCCCGATGGGGTTGGTGGGGACGGCGATTTCTATTGCTATCCTACCCACTTTGGCTCAGCAGGCGATGCGGCTTGATTTGATGGGCGCGTTTCGAGATACTTTAGGGCGTGGGGTGCGCCTCGCCCTGACCCTAATCATCCCAGCCTCAGTCGGCATTTTTGTGCTTTCCGGGCCGTTGATCGGGTTGGTCTTTGAGCGGGGCGCGTTTACGGCGGCAGATACGCAGCACATGTCAATTGTGCTGCGGCTCTATATGGTAGGTATTCCTTTTGCCGCAATTGACTTACTGCTGATCTTCGCTTTTTATGCCCGACGCGATTCGCTCACCCCTGCCCTCGTGGGTATGTTCAGCCTTGGCTGCTATATCGTGATCACCCTCATTTTACTGCCGCATTTGGGGTTTTTGAGCCTGATGATCGCGGATTCGACCAAGCACCTGATTCATATGATCGTATCGCTGGTGCTGCTGCGTCGCCGACTCAGCGGTTTAGGGGATCAGCGCCTCCCTATGACTTTGCTCAAGGTGGGTCTGGCTACGATGGTAATGGCTTTGGTGACGTGGGTACTGGCGCGCAGTGTGGCAGAATTGTTCCCTGCTCAGGGGCTGCGGGAGCGCCTGCTGTTGGTTTTTGTACCGAGTATTTTCGGCGGTCTGATCTACTTTCTGTTGGCATCGCTGCTCCGCCTCAACGAGTTCAACCTATTTGTGATGGCATTGTGGCGCAAACTGCGTCGGCGTTGAGGTTCAGAGGCCTCAATGCAGAATCGCCATTCCCCATTTCAGCCGTTATAATTTGAGCGGATTTTCACATTCGTTCATCAATAGTCGCTGATTGAAGCGATTCAGAGGGCAAAGAAACGTGGAACGGACACTGATCATTGTTAAACCCGATGGGGTACAGCGCGGTCTTACGGGGGAAATTATCCGCCGGTTTGAACAGCGTGGACTGCGTATTGTGGGGATGAAGTTCATGCAGGTGGATCGTGCTCTGGCTGAGGCGCACTATGCCGTTCATCGGGAAAAGGCTTTTTTTGCGGGCTTGGTGGAGTACATCATTTCAGGCCCTGTAGTGGTCATGGCGCTAGAAGGCACCAATGCCGTCGCGGCTGCGCGTGCCACTATCGGCTCGACCAAACCTCATGAGTCCGCACCGGGCAGCATCCGCGGCGATCTAGGAATCGAGATTGGGCGCAATCTGGTGCATGGCTCTGACAGTGTCGAGAATGGCGAAAAAGAGATCGCTCTGTGGTTCAAAGATGGTGAGCTGGTCAGCGGTTGGACGCGCAGCACCGACAAATGGATCTTTGAGAATGTCTGATTGGGGGTAAGACTCGCCCTCCCCTTGAAGATTAGCTTCCGCCTTCCCGCGGAGATCGGAGAAGGCGGGGTAAGGGGTGGGTCTCTCAAACGGAAACGCTACCCTTTTGTTCAATGAACCTACCCGGTTGCTAGTTGATCTTGTTGGCACTAAGGTGTAGAATGACCCCTACGCAGATTTCTACCCGAAATCCAACTTTGTCCAACCATGAGACCCCCAAAGTGAATCCATACCTACAATCAATATAAGGAGTACGTCGTATGGCGGAGCAAGATTCCCCCAACACTGTGTCTACTCAACCCGTAGAACCCGCTGCCCCCGAAGCCCCTGTCACTTCCGCAGCAGCCCTCGCCCTCACAGACCTGAAGCCGAAAATGAAGCTGCAAGGCAAGGTCAAACGTCTTGAGTTATTTGGGGCGTTTGTTGATGTGGGTGCAGAAGTTGACGGTCTGGTACATATTTCCCAGATTCAGGATGTGCCTGTAAAAAACGTCAATGATGCCCTCAGCGAAGGTCAAGATGTGACCGTGTGGGTGCGCAAGGTTGACACCAATCAACGCCGTCTCGATCTGACCAT
The DNA here is from genome assembly GCA_014879835.1 of Anaerolinea sp. Taxonomy (GTDB): domain Bacteria; phylum Chloroflexota; class Anaerolineae; order Aggregatilineales; family UBA2796; genus UBA2796. The sequence continues at coordinate 7,356 of JACSRJ010000279.1, read as the reverse complement.
GATCGAAATGCCCGGCATTCTCTGGAGTGAACTTGAAGCGGGGCAGACCCACGCTGGCACTGTGGTACGGTTAGAGAAGTTTGGCGCATTTGTGGACATCGGCGCAGAACGCCCCGGCATGGTGCACGTTTCCGAGCTGTCCAACGGTTATGTCACCTCCCCTGAAGAAGTGGTTAAGGTGGGCGATCCGGTTCAGGTGAAGATCATCAAGGTCAACAGCAAAAAGAAACAGATTGACCTGAGCATGAAGGTGCTGGAAGCACAACCGGAACCCGAACTAACCAGCGCTGAAGAAGCCCCTCTGAGCGCCTTTGAGTTTGCCCTTCGTCAGGCCGTTGCCTCCAGTGGCGGCGCGAACGATTTTGTTGAACTGACCCGCGTCCTTTCCGGAGATTTCGCCTCCAAACAGAAGAAGGGCAAGCAGGAACGGCGTGACAAACGGGCTGATGATAAGCACCGCAAACAGCAGGAGGAAATCTTCCAGCGCACCTTAAGTTCTCAGAAGAAATGATGTAGACGATGACGGGGAGAAAATGCGCAGGGCGATGTTTCACCGCCCCGCGTTTAGCGGCACAAGCAGGTCTGAACAGTCGTCGTTCCCCGCTTTCGTTTAACGCTCTATCTATGCTTCATCGGTTGAATCTGCACGCCACAAGCGGGCGAGAGAAAGCGCAAACAACGCCGTCATCACGATGGCGCTGATCACGCACCACTGACACCATTCGCGCAGTACGAAGGCTTCAATGGACGTCAGATAACCGGAAAATAGGAAGCCAAAAAAGGTCATCCCGGCAAGGGCAAGCCTGCCCCACTGGCGCAGCAGAGAAATACGATCTTCTAGCAGCAGCGCCAGAAGGATTGCAAGGTAGCCCGCCAGCCCGATGTAGCCGACATAGATTCCACCGATAAAAGCATAGATGGAATTATTCACCACCTCACAGTTTGTGACCCCTTCAATACAAGCGATTTCCGCGCCGCTGATCTTGGTGTAAGCCAGATACCCTGAGACGCCAATGCCGATCACCGCTAAAATGAGGCTGATGAGCCGCAAGTTGTCGCGGGTGGTTTTGGGCTGAACTGCGGCGGATTTCTCAGAATTGAGTGTGTTACTGGTCATCGCAAATGCTGTTCCTTGTTAGGTTTCGTCCTCAAAATGTTCAAAAATGCGCACCGGGAGTTTCGTACCGGCGGGGACGTATTTCATCCCTTCAGGGATGATCAGCAGTCCCTGCGCCTGAACCATCGAATGAATGGCCCCAGAGCTTTGGGTTCCAGTACTCCGTGCGATCAGGCGACCCTGATCACGCTCCAAACGGACGCGGGCATAGGTGCGCCGTCCGTCACTCGCCATGTCCTCCGTCGTCTCGGCCTCGTCCAGAGACAGATGAAGGGAAAGCCCCTGCATTTTGCGAATTGCTGGACGGGCAAACACTTCAAAGGTGATCAAGGCACTCACGGGATTACCCGGAAGCCCTATAAAAGGGATCGATCCCACCCGCCCGAAAGCAAGGGGACGTCCCGGACGCATATTGACCTTCCAAAAATCTAACGCGCCCAACGATTCCATGGCCGTTTTGACCACATCATAGGCCCCAACTGAGACCCCGGCAGAACTGAGGATCAAATCAGCATCCGCACGGATCGCTTCTTCAAGTTTGGACAGAACCACATTGAGCTGATCGGGAGCAGTTCCCAAAGGAATCACTTGAGCGCCCATGTCCAGTACAGAAGCCGCCAGCGCGTAACTATTTATATCCCGGATTTTGCCCGGCACGAGGGGTTGATCGGCTCTGAGAAGCTCATCTCCGGTGCTGAGGATCGCAACCCGTGGACGACGGACGACCTGCACCTGAGGCACTCCCAAACCTGCCAACGCCCCTAGATCAGCAGGGCGCAGCCTTCGTCCTGCTTTCAGAATCAGATCGCCGGGGCGGATGTCCTCCCCCGCAAAACGGACATAATCACCCGGTTGGAGCGCCCTAAAGAGGGTGACTGTCGCAGGTGGGAAGGCACCACTCTCAGTGAATTGGCCCGGCGGATTGTCGGTGTTTTCAATAGGGATCACGCAGTCAGCACCGGGGGGAAGCGGTGCACCAGTCATGATCCGGGCTGCCTCGCCCCGACTGATAACGCGATCTGAGGCTGTGCCTGCGGGAATGTCTGCCACCACCTTGAGGGTGATAGGGTTCTGGGCGCTGGCGTGGGCCGCATCGGCCGCGATCAACGCATACCCATCCATTGAACTGTTGTCGAAGGGGGGTAGGTTCTCACGGGCTGTGATTGGTTCCGCCAGAATGCGCCCTAATCCCTGTGCAAGAGGGATTCGTTCCGCAGGCAGCACGGTAAACACCTGAAGAATCTTCTCAAGGGCTTCATCAACAGAGTACATCAGGCTCTCTCTTTATGATCCCTCTTTCATCATTGGGATTGATTTTACTCTGCGATTCGTCGAATGTTTGCCCCCGCCTGTGTGAGTTTGGTGAGAACATGATCAAAGGTGCGATCAAAAGCTTCGGCGGTATCAATGACCGTCTCACCTTCAGCGCATAGGGCCGCGCCAAGGGTTGCCAACCCGATCCGCACATCGGGATTATCAATGTATTCGCCTCGCAGCCGCGTTCCCCCTACCACAATGGCCCGATGGGGATCACACAGTACAATCTGCGCACCCATCGCATTCAGCCGATCCACAAAGAGCATCCGATTGTTGAACAGTTTTTCGTGGATCAGTACCGTTCCCTGCGCTTGTGTAGCGATTACTGTGGCCATCCCGATCAGATCGGAGGGGAAACCCGGCCACGGTGCGGATTCAACCGAAACGTCCACATCTTCATCACGGGTGGAGATCAAAAACTGCTCATGCACAGGCACAATAATCGCATCTTGATCAAGACTGATTTGCACCCCCAACCGTTCGTAAACTTTGGCGATCATCCGTAGATCGCGCCGCCGTGTGCCCTCGACGGTCAATCTGCCCCCAGAGAGTGCGCCTAACGCAGCTACACTTGCCGCTTCGATATGATCGGGGGATGCCCGCACTGGTTCGCCTTGAAAGTTCAACCCCGACGCACCACCCTTGCCCCGAATGGTGAGCAGGTTAGAGCCGATTCCCTCGACCTTGATCCCCATTTGTTTAAGCAGCAGCAGTAGATCGGTAATATGCGGTTCTGAAGCGGCATTGAGGATCACCGTTTCTTCACCGAGTACGGCTGCCATCATCGCTGCAAGGGCCGTAGTGGTCACACTCGTTTGAGTCAGGATCACTTCGCGCATGGACCATGGTGCAGCCTTCAGGTCGATCACCCCACTGTCGATACTTATACCCACCCCCAGATCGCGGAGTGCGGTCAGATGGGGGTGAAGTCGGCTCAGGGAGTAGTCAATGGTCATGCGCGCATGACGGCGTCGGGCCAGAATAGGCGCGATCAAAAGCAGAGTCGCACTGAGGGCATCGGTATGTTCACGGGACAACCCCCGTCCGATGATCTGAGGGGCATGAAGGCTCAGCACCCCTTCCCCCTCAGATCGGGTGATCTTCGCCCCCAAGTCCGCTGCGATCTCCGTGATCACCCCGACACTGACTGAGTCGGGGATATTGCCTAGATGCACAGGCGACTCGCTTAACATCGAGGCTGCAATCAGGGCCATCGCCGCATTGCTGCTGCCCGATACCTGATACGTCCCTCGAAGGGGTTGACGTCCTTCAATACGAATGCGCATCCGCTAGGCACCTTGTAGTTTGATGGACGCGCCCGTCATACAGTCCACCACATCAATCATGGGATTAGGGGATTGGGCTGCTTGTGCTACCATACCACACAAGGCAAGGGCCCGACGTACCACCTCATCAAGTGGGGTATCTTCACCACCTTCGACCATGGCTCGTAGCAAATTGGGTTCCGTGCCGCTGAAGCGTAGATTGACACGCCCCATACCCTTAAAGGCTGCCAAGGTTTCTTGACGCAGCGCTTCTAATCCTGATACGCTCGACAGATCAACCTGTTTGCTCAGGTGTGCGGAGGCGATCACCTGAGGATAGCGAGGAATACGCTGTGTCAGCGCGCTGAGGCTTTCGCCACCAGCGCGTTTGTTCCGGGCGATCAGCGCGGCGATCTTCAGGGCGGTGTAAATGCCATCTCCAGCCGTCCAGCCGTTTTCGAGTAGGATAATATGTCCGGCCTGCTCACCACCCAATGTGTACCCACCCTGACGCATCGCATCCATCACAAAGCGATCCCCTACTTTGGTGCGTACCAGCTTGATTCCCTGATCTTTGAGGAAGCGCTCTAAACCAGAATTACTCATCTCCGTTGCGACCACGGTATCGCCCACAAGGTTCCCGGTACGCTTCATTTCGAGCGCCAAAATACCCAAGAGGTGATCACCATCGATCAGCACACCATCGGGGGTGACAGCTACCACCCGATCTGCATCGCCATCGAAGGCGAAACCCACATCTGCCTGATTAAGCTGCACGGTCTCGTGGAGATAGTCTCGATTGCGGCGCACATGTTCACTGCCAGCGCGCAGATTAATGTTGAATCCATCCGGGTTGGTGTTGAGCTTCACCACTGAAGCACCTGCCCGTTGAAAGGTATCGGGTGCGATGAAATACCCCGCGCCGTTGGCACAATCCAGCACCACTTTTAAGCCGTCCAGCGATTCGCCCCCCCGCGCTCCAAGCAAGTTGGTTTGGTATTGATCACGTCCGGGCACATAGTAGCCAAAATGGGCGTACCCTTCAAACCCAAGCGGCTCAGGCTCGGCCGCGATCAACGCTTCAACGGTTTCTTCATCGGCATCATTCAGTTTGAAGCCATCTTTGCCCAGAATTTTGATCCCGTTTTGGGGTGCGGGGTTGTGGCTAGCACTTACCACCACCCCTAGATCGAAGTGATGGGCGTGGGTCAGATAGGCCACTCCGGGAGTATTGATCACCTGTCGATCTGTGACATTCACCCCTTCCGCAATCATGCCCAGTGCAAGGGTATTGGCGATCCATGCGCCACTGACGCGGGTATCACGCCCGATGATTGCTTTGGGATCAGCCGAGCGCCCTCGCAGCCATTTGCCCAATGCTCGTCCGATCCGAAGCACCGTAGCTGGATCGAGCGGATATTCACCTGCCACCCCACGAATCCCATCCGTGCCGAATTCAATTTTTTTGCCCATGGTGAAGCCCTCTATGATGTGTGCGTGATCCCGAAGACAATTTTAACCCTTTGTCAGTAACTGCCGATGCCCTTTTGCGCGACCCTTAAATGATGAACTTACCCTTCTGGTAGCACAGTTCACCGTCGGCAAAGACCTCGCCTTCGCGCAGGTCACAAACCATATCCCAGTGCATCGCGGATTGGTTGACTCCACCTGATTCAGGGTAGGCCAGCCCAAGGGCCATGTGCATGGTGCCCCCAATCTTTTCATCAAAGAGGGTGTTACGGGTGAATTTCTGAATGCCATAGTTGAGGCCAAAAGCAACCTCGCCGAGGGATTTAGCCCCCGCATCCATCTCCAACATCGACTTAAGGAAGTCGTAACCCCGTTTAGCCTCAAAGCCCACCACACGCCCTTTTTCAAAGGTGAGGCGCACCTCCTCAACTTCATTCCCCTGATACACTGCCGGGTAACTGAAGCAAACCTTGCCATTGACTGAATCCTCAAGAGGCGCAGTAAAGACTTCACCGTCGGGGAAGTTTACCCGCCCAGAGGCATTGAGCCATGTCCGCCCTTTAACCCGATAGGTGATGTCCGTATCGGGGGCCACAATGCGGATAGTATCGTGCTGACGCAAATACTCGATAATCCGCGCCTGTTCACGGTCAACTTCACGCCAGTGTTCTACTGGATCATCAAGGTGCAGCATCCCCGCCCCAAAAACGAAGTCCTCATAGTCTGCAAGGGACATGCCTGCATCTTGGGCGTGAGCCTGCGTGGGAAACAAGGTTCCGCACCAACGCAGTGCCCCAGACGCGGATCGACTCATAAAGGTTTGTTGGATTTCGGCACGGGCTGCTCCCACTTTAGCGAGGCGTTGGGGATCGATGCCGCTCATGGCCTTGGTGTTGGATGATGCCTGAATGGCTAAAAAGGCATCGAAGTATCCGATCTCATATCGTTCGATCTCCTGCACCTGTGTGAGCATTTCTTCTGTCGATTCGCGCAGGACGATCTCTTGAATGCCCGGCAGAGCGATACGGGGGGTAATGAAGGCTCCAGCACGGGCTGCCTCCCGCACCACTTCACGGAGCAGCGATTCAGCCGCTGGCGTGGTGCTGATCAGAAATTTATCACCCGGCTTCAGGGCTAAAGCGTAATGAACCAATACTTTTGCCAATTTTGTATGACGTGAATCGGCCATAATCTACTTCTCTCCCAAGTCAATTTTTGCCGGCCACTAAACTACCTTGCCCCAAAGATTTACGCAACAGGTGGTGATCCTTTAGTGATTTTTTGGGAATCAGGGTTTGCCCCCTCTACCGCAAGGATAAGAGGACGATCAGCGTAGATCGGGCGTATAATGGATCACAGCAGGTGATGAAAGGCACGGGGAATGTCCCCATCCCGCTTTGACTTTGAGGCCCAGCGTGATCGCATGGTGCGCGATCAGATTGCCGCACGAGGTATCACCAATCCCCGCTTGCTAGAAGCGATGCGTCACGTTCCCCGTCATCTATTTGTGACCCCAGACTTGTACACCCTCGCCTATGAGGATCATCCCCTGCCTATCCAAGAAAACCAGACCATCAGCCAACCCTATATGGTTGCCTATATGCTTCAACTGCTGGCTTTAGATGGGCATGAGATCGTCCTCGAAATCGGCACCGGATCAGGCTATCAGACAGCTCTTTTGTGCGCTTTGTGCGCCCGAGTCCTAAGCATTGAACGATTCCCTTCATTGGCCCGAGAAGCTGATTTGCGTCTACACCACTTGGGCATCCAGAATTATGAAATTCTGGTGGGGGATGGCAGCAGTGGACTTCCTGACAGAGCACCCTTTGACGCGATCATCGTCTCCGCTGCGGCCCCAAAACTGCCCCAGTCCCTATGTGATCAACTTTCCGAAGGGGGCAAGATGACGATCCCGCTGGCAGGTGGATGGCGTCACGCTTACCAGCAGCTTGTGCTGGTAGAACGGCGCGATGGGGGTTTTAAAGTCCATCACTGTGGGGCCGTGATGTTTGTGCCGTTGGTAGGTGAAGAAGGGTACAAATCGGAGTGAACACCTCACATCCACGCTTGACGCACCGTCTTTCCGGGCGTATACTATTTGCCTATGCCGGAGTGGCGGAATGGCAGACGCGAACGACTCAAACTCGTTTGGGAAACCGTGTGGGTTCGACTCCCACCTCCGGCATG
>JACSRJ010000084.1 GCA_014879835.1 Anaerolinea sp. | reverse complement strand
GCGAGCAACGTTGCTCGCCCTTTGTGTATAAGTATGATCAGGTATCAACAGGCACACGTTGCTGAGATGATTTTAGACGTGTGACACGGGCGCGGATAGTGTGCCCAGAGTAAGGGATGGTAAACCGAGAATGGCTCTTTTTCGGCGTAAATTGGGGATCGATCTGGGGACGATCAATGTGATCATTTATTTGAATGGTCAAATCGTCCTTCAGGAACCGGCAATGGTAGCACTGACCGTCGAAGATGAACGGATTGTGGCAATTGGACAAGATGCCCGTGATATGTACGGCCGGCACCCAGAACATATTGAGGTGGTGCGCCCGCTGCGGGATGGGGTGATTGCCGACTACGAAGTGACCGAAGCAATGCTCCGGCATTTTTTGGGCAAGATCGGGGGCAGGATGCGCCTCTTTGGGGGGCCGCAGGTGATGATCAGCGTCCCCTATGGAGTCACCAGTGTAGAGCGTCGGGCTGTTCATGAAGCTGCGATTCAAGCGGGCGCACGGGACGCAGTGCTGATTCACGAACCCCTTGCGGCCGCTATTGGCGCGGGGCTGCCAGTCAAGACCCCGGCAGGTAACATGATCCTAAATTTGGGCGGCGGGGCCAGTGAAGCCGCGGTGGTGGCCATGAATGGGATTGTGGTCGCGGACAGCGCCCGCCTTGGTGGGATGCGGGTTGACGAGGCGATCATCAACTATGTGCGCCGCAAATACGGACTGATCGTAGGGCAGCCTACCGCCGAATCGATCAAAATCCAGATTGGGGCGGCTGTGCCCCTGCCCGAAGAACTGTCGATGGAGGTTCAGGGGCGTGATCAAGTCACCGGGCTGCCCCGCACCATCGCCATCAGCACCAGCGAAATTGTGGAGGCGATCCACGACACCCTCAACCTGATCGCCGGGGTGGCTAAGTCCGTCTTGGAGAAAACCCCACCTGAACTGGCCTCAGACATTATTGATCGGGGGGTGATCCTCACCGGGGGCGGGGCCCTGCTGCGGGGCATTGACGAATACATCACCCGCCAGATCGGGGTTCCTGCCTATCGCGCCGATGATCCCATCGTGTGTACTGCGGTGGGGGCGGGGCGGGCCCTTGAAGACCCGGCCCTGCTCAAGCGTATGGTGACCGGGGTCTAGGTGCTCCCTGATGCGGCACTTTTTATCCCTGTTGGACTATTCGTCCCAAGCACTGACGGCGGTGCTGGATCGGGCCGATGGGCTGCGCCTTTTGTGGCAGCAAGGACAGATGCCCCAGAGCTTGCAGCACAAACAGGTTGGGCTGTGGTTCTTGGGGCAGGGATTCCGCAACCGCTTGGCCTTTGAGATCGGCGCGAAAGCGATGGGTGCAGTGGTCTCCTACATCCCCGGCGAGTTGGGAATACACGAGCCGCTGGAAGATGTGGGGCACTATCTACGCAACTGGTATTCACTGCTGGTGGTGCGGGCCAAAAATCACGCCGACCTACGCTTTCTGGCGGAATCAGCCCGCATCCCGGTGATCAATGCCCGCACCGACTTCAGCCACCCCTGTGAGGTCATGGGCGATCTTCAGTTCATTCGCCAGCGCCGGGGCACCCTCAACGGATTAAAGGTGGTCTTTATGGGCGAGGTGACCAACTTATGCATGAGTTGGTTTGAGGCCGCAGCCCGTTTCCCCATTGAGGTCACCCAAATCGCGCCGGAGGCGTATCTTGCCCCTCCAGAACTGCTCACCACCCTCAATGCCGGGGCGGTGGGTCGAATCAACACCGGGACGAACCTTGACGCAGCGCTGGAAGACGCCAATCTGATCTATACCGACTGCTGGCACAAGACCAGCGACCCGGCGGAAGCACAGATGATCCGGCGGTTGTTTTTGCCCTATCAGATCAGTACGGCGCATCTGGCACGGTTGGGTGAGGATGGGCTGTTTTTGCCTTGCCCGCCAGTCACCAGAGGGCAGGAAGTCTCGGCTGAGGCGATGCAGTCGCCGCTGTGCCTGAACTATGAAGCCAAAGATTATCTGCTGCACGCCCAAAACGCGATTTTGGAGATGGTGATCGGGTGAACATGTGGGATACGCCCTTATGAGGGTTTGGTAAGGGCGGCCCACATGGTCGCCGGCCGGTGGGGCAAAAATGCTGGGCAACCACATAGGACTGCCTTCCCCATAACAGGACCTCCCCGATGTATCTGAACAAGGGTGAGTGATGTGTGGGAAACGTTAGGGGAACCCTCATTTCCCCCAACAAAGTCGATTAGTCCTTATCGCCTCTCTTTTCTTTCATGAAAAACTTGCCTTTATAAAAAAGCATAATGTACCCACAATTCTGGCAACAAGCGGCACGCAGTCCTTTTGACAATAGGTCTCCAAATATACTTTGTTTATCTGGGCTAAATGTAATACCCGGAATAATTCCGCCCCATAAGAAATCATCACTTCCACACACTGCACAAACGTACTCTATGTTGGGGTTGAGGTCTTCTGCTGACACGGTTACTCATCCTTCATAGATATTAATGACGTATTCTAGGATTATAACGCTGGTTAAGTTCGCCGATTCTGACTCAGAAGCAGTAAAACTGCGTGAATGCGTTATCCAAGTTGATCTCCATCTAAAGAATTGACCTGCTGTTTTCAGGCTTACCCTCATCCCCCTGCCCCCCTTCTCCCGCACGCGAGAGAAGGGGGGAATATTCTTGAGGGGTAGACCCCTCAAACTCCCCG
>JACSRJ010000256.1 GCA_014879835.1 Anaerolinea sp. | reverse complement strand
CGTCGGGGGGGTGGCAAGGTAAAACCTTGCCACCTCAAGCGCCGGTGGGGGCTGAGGTGCCGCGCTCACACGCAGCACCCCGCCGCACCTTGCGGGTGCGCCGGATTGCCTTGGCTGGGCGCGCCGGGGTGAGGGGAGGCGCATCTACCCCACCACCCTTGGATGCCTACTCAATGCGCTGAACAGGGCATAACGCGAGTCATGGCGACCACAGTTCACAAGAGTAATAATAGAAACCATGAGAGCGATCTAGAATCGAAGAAATGAAAATGTCGTGAATTCGCAATGATCGTTAGTGGCGTAGTTATCCAAAATTTCTATAATAATGTTTGCTTTGGGGTTGTGAAATCTGGATTTAGTAGCACTACCATGACTAACTTGCCGCAGATTGAGGACCTCTGGAAAGAAGCCTATTTTCACCCAAACGAACAGCAGCAAGAAGCTATCCTTCACACGGATGGCCCCCTTTACTTGCCTGCTGGCCCCGGTTCTGGCAAGACTCGCGTCTTGCTCTGGCGCGCCCTCAACCTCATTGTTTACCAAAACATCCGCCCTGAAGAGATCTACCTAGCCACCTTCACGGAAAAGGCAGCATTGCAGCTCAAGGAAGGACTTCGGGCACTTCTGGGTATCGTGACCAACCGAACAGGTATTTCTTATGACTTAGGGCGAATGTATGTAGGCACAGTACATTCACTATGTCAGAGAATGCTTGGAGATCGTAAGTTCACCATCAGGCGTGAACGTGCAAAGCGCATGAAGTTGCTGGACGAGTTGTCCCAGTACTTCTACCTCATGAACGGTGCAAACTGGGCAAAGGTGACGCAGAGCTTCAGCCTTGATCCTGACGCAGTTAACGAATTTATCAACACAGCCTTCGACGGCCGGACCAGCGCATCCAAACACAAAGCGGTTGGACATGCCATCGAGTTTTGTAACCGTATGGTTGAGGAGAAGATCGATCCTTGGGCGGCACTTGATCGTATTGCAGAGATTCAACCTCCCAATGCGACCATTCTCAGCAAGCTTGTTGAGCTATATCGAGAATACGGTGAATCACTCGATGATGGAAATGTGCATCTGACTGATTTTGCCATGCTCCAGTTCGACGCCCTAAACCTCTTGAACGGGAACAACGCATCAGAGCGGATTTTTCGGCATGTGATCGTGGATGAGTATCAGGATACAAACACCATCCAAGAGATGATCTTTTTCAAATTGGCACGCGGTTTTGGCAATATCTGTGTCGTTGGTGATGACGATCAGGCATTGTACCGTTTTCGTGGTGCCACTGTCGAAAACTTCGTGCAGTTCCCTCACCGCTGCCAAACCCATCTAGGCGTGCATCCCCGGACGATCCCTCTCACTAAGAACTACCGATCACGTCAAGGCATCGTTGAGTTCTACAATGCCTTCATGGGTCTCTGTAACTGGACACACGGCGGTGCGCAACACCGTGTGCCAAAAACCATTGAGGCGCACCGTCAAGATCAGTTGCCCTCGGTGGTCGCAAGTTCTGCTAGACATCCGGATGACGTTTATCCAGAGATCGCCGAACTGGTGCGGCAATTGATTGATGCGGGCAAGGTTGCTGACCCGAATCAGGTTGCCTTTTTGTTCCCCAGCTTGAAGTCCGAACAAGTTCAACGGGCAAAAGCTGCTCTCGAACACCAAGGACTGCGGGTATATGCTCCCCGCGCTGGACGGTTCTTGGAAGTTGAAGAAGCACAAGACGTTCTTGGGGTTTATGTGCATGTTTTCGGAAAACCCACACGGGGCGCATTTCCCGGTAGCGACTACAAAGAGTTCTATGACTGGTTGGATGCTATTGAACAGAGAGGCAAAGACCTTCTGTCCGCTGATATGGACATGAAGACCTATGTGACGGAGCGGCAGAGTGACCTGAAGCGGGCAGCCCAAGATCACGAGGCGCTCATGAGGGTTGTTGAGCAGCATCGATGGGATCCCCGCGCCCCCTACAACATCGATCAGATGAAACGACCGCTCTATGATGCGCCCGGATTGAGCAATGAAGGCAAGCGGGCGTTGGTCAATAAGAGTTTTGAGGATATGGTTAAGTCGCGGGTGCGGCGTGGTTTTGCACCGATCACGCTGGACTACACCCTCAAGCGCACCACCAGCATTGACTGGAGCATTCTTGACCTGTTTTATCGTCTGTGTGGCTTTGAGCATTTTAAGCTGATGTTCGATCTCGCAGAAACGGGCTCCGACGAAGGCCCGATCTGCAATCTGGGACTGATCACCCAATATCTGGCGCGGTTCATGGATGAGTACCTTCCCCTCATCCCCGCGGGGCGTATCCATGATGGCTCTTTCATCCGGCTCTTTTTTGGCTCTTACCTCTATGCATTGTTTCGACGAGGCGAATCTGAGTATGAGGATGCGGATGATCCCTTTCCAAGAGGGCGCATCCCTTTCCTGACCATTCATCAGGCGAAAGGGCTGGAGTTCCCCGTTGTGGTCTTGGGCAATCTGCGGAAGGATGACAAAGGACCTCAACAAGTCGAGATCTTGGTCCGTCCCCTTATGGATCGAGATGGGGAGCCTTTAGAACGCATTGTGGAATTTGATACCATGCGCATGTTTTATGTGGCCCTTTCGCGGGCGAAGAATCTGTTGATCCTCTCACATATCAAAGGACGGGGACAGCGCATCAATGAACCTTTTGGGCACTTGGTGAGTGATCCCCACTTCCCGCGTATCCCCACCTTTGACTTACGCACAGTGCCAGTCGCCGATGGTGAGGATAAAGCACTGCCCAGAAACTACTCCTTCACCAGCGACTACTTGATGTACCAGAAATGCCCTCGGCAGTACATGATCTTTAACAAATACGGCTTTGTGGCCTCACGCTCTCAGACCCAGTTCTTTGGCAGTCTCGTCCACCACACCCTTGAAGATCTGCACCAGCACCTGATTGCTTCGAGGTTACAGTCATGAATTCAGAAGACGCAGCCGATATCGGGGACTTCATCCGCGAATGCTTCAATCACAACTTTGAATTTCTCAAAGCGGAGGGTGGTGGCTCAATTGCGCCGGAAGTCCGCCAGACCGCCCTGAACCAAGTCCTACTCTACTGGCGCAAGCTGCGCCAGATTGCCGACCGGGTGACCGATACCGAAGTTCCCATTCACCTTCCCAATCAGACAACACCTGACGGGCGGGCTTTTGGGATTGAGGGTGTGGTCGATATCATCCGTGAGGACGATCTGACCTTGATGTACGATATTAAGACTCATGACGCCGACTATGTGCGTACCCACACCCATCTTTATGAAATGCAGCTCAACTTGTATGCCTATGTGTGGCAGCAGTTGCGGGGGGAGCCACTGGATGGGACCGCGATCATTGCCACCGGATACCCGGAGTCGGTGAGGGACACACTGCCACCGGGGAAACTGGCTGATGAACTCACCGAAGCCGAAGACCGTATTCTTGACGCTGCTCTGAAGGTTTGGGAGCCGCTCATTGAGATCACCCTTGACGATACCAGCGTTCAGGAGACGATTCGCAAGTTTGGAGAAGTGGTTGACCGTATCGAGTCTGGCGAGTTTGCGCCACCTCCCCTTGAGACCCTGAAGGAGAAATGGCAGTCCCCGACCCAGACCTTTGCCACTCGGGTCTGCCGTAACTGTGACGCCCGTTTTTCGTGTGCCTCATACCGCGCCTATGCCCAACAGGCTACGGGATGGCGGATGATGCACTTCGCCCGTTTCTTTCATGATGATATACCCCCTTCCGAACAGGAGGGGTGGGTTGCGGCAACCCTGAATGCGTCTGCTGAAGACGCCTACATTGATGCGCTGTTAGGAGAGGAATAGCCCCGCCATGCCCGTTGAGAAACTTCGCCCATCCTTCACCTTTGACCGTGACCGTCTGGAGCAGTTAAAAGCCGTCGTTCCAGAAGCATTTGCCGACGGCAAGATCAACTGGGAGACGCTTCGCGAAGCGCTGGGTGAACACCTAGAGGACGAAGGAAGTGACGCTGAGCACTTCGGCTTGACATGGCCTGGCAAACGTGCGGCGCGCCGCCGCGCCAGCGAACCGAGCCGGGGGACACTCGTGCCCGTGCCCGGAGAAGGGGTAGATGAGGAGACCACCCGCAACATCTTCATTGAAGCCGACAACCTCGAAGCCCTCAAACTGATGCTGAAAGCCTATGCAGGCCGGGTGAAGATGATCTACATTGATCCTCCCTACAACACGGGTAACGATTTTATCTACCGAGATGACTACCGCGAGACGCAAGAGGAGTATCTTCGCCGTACCGAGCAAATGAGTGCGTCGGGACAGTTTCTCACGACAAACACCAAAGCCGACGGGCGTTTTCACTCTAACTGGTTGAGCATGATGTATCCACGTCTAGTGCTGGGGCGAAGTCTCCTAAATGATCAAGGGGCAATTTTCGTCTCAATTGACAACGGGGAAATTGGCTATTTGCGGGCTACGATGAATGAGATGTACGGAGAAGAGAATTTTATCGACTGTATCGTTTGGCAAAAAAGGGTATCTCCGGCTAATGATGCTCACTTTTTCAGCAGCGACCACGAATACATCTTGATATATGCAAAAAATAAAACGACTTGGCAGATGAATCGACTTGATCGAACCGAGGAGCAGACATCGTATTATACAAACCCTGACAATGATCCACGTGGTCCTTGGAACTCAGCGACATATGCGACCAATAAAACAAAAGAAGAACGCCCAAACCTATACTATCCTATTACAAATCCAAACACAGGAGAAGTTGTATACCCTAAGACTACTTGGAAATACTCCCCCGAAACACACAAGAAATTGGCTGACGACAAGAGAATTTACTGGGGTCTAGATGGAAAATCCTCAACGCCTCGACTAAAGTTGTTCCTGTCGGAGGCGTCCAAAGTTGTTCCTCGCTCCGTATTGCTTTACAGTGTTGTAGGACACACACAGGAGGCAACTTCAGAATACTACACATTATTTCCTGAAGGTGGTTTCACGTATCCTAAGCCAGTTCGCCTGATCAAGCACATGCTAACGTTAGGAACGGAATTTGACGTAGAAGATATCGTATTAGACTTTTTTGCAGGTTCGGGAACAACAGCACAAGCGGTGATGCAACTGAACGCAGAAGACGGTGGCAATCGACAGTTTATCTTGGCACAATTGCCGGAGACAATAGAACATGCTAACTACTCGGCTATTTCCGAGATCACTAAAGAGCGTCTCCGGCGAGCTGGCACGAAGATAAAAGAAGAGCGAAAGGCACAACTTCCAATAGATACTGATCTTGATCTGGGCTTCAAGGCTTATCGCTTTGCACCTTCAGCTTTCAAACAGTGGCAAGACTACGAAGGTGAAGAGATCCAAGCGCTGGAACAGCAATTGACGGGCTTTGAAACGCCTCTCGTTGACGACTGGAAAGAAGCCGATCTGCTCACCGAGGTCATGCTTCTCCAAGGTTTTCCGCTGGATAGTCGAATCGAGACGATGGAGAACTTCGCCACCAACACCATCTGTCGCGTGAGCAGTGACTTCCACGCCCACAGACTCTATATCTGCCTTGATCCCAAGATCGCCGAGGAGACGATTGCGGCGCTTGCACTCGGCACAGAGGACATTTTTGTGTGCCTCGATAGCGCCTTAACCGACGAGTCCAAGATGCACCTTGCCGACGTCTGCAATCTGCGGGTGATCTGAACATGGTTGAGAAACTCCAACTGAAGTTCGATCCGAATCAGGATTTCCAGCTTGAAGCCATCCATGCTGTGACCGACTTGTTTAAGGGATTGTCGCCTCAGGCGGCGGTCGCGGGTTTGAGCACCGAGATCGTCTCGAACATGCCCTCCGAACAAGGGTTTGGTGAAAGCTGGCTGCGAGATAATCTGGCGGCGGTGCAGGAACTTCATTCAATTCCTAAAGACGGGCTGTTCCGTGATATTAAATACGATGAGGGCATGGAGGTGGAGGATGTAAGCAGTGACACCCATCGCGCCCCACATTTCACCATCGAGATGGAGACCGGCACCGGCAAGACCTACGTCTACATCCGCACCCTGTATGAACTCCATAAGCTGTACGGCTTTCGCAAGTTCATCATCGTTGTGCCCAGCATTGCCATTTACGAGGGAGTGCTGAAGACATTCGAGATCACGGCAGCCCATTTCCGTGCTCTGTACGATGGGACACTCCTCCCCGCTACCGCTTACGACGGAGCGCAGTTGAGTAAGCTGCGCGGGTTTGCGACCAATACCATGCCTCAGTGCCTCATCATGACTATCGATGCGTTCAACAAGAAGACCAACAACTTCTATAAAGCATCGGAAAAGCTGCCCGGTGAGCGCAAGCCCTACCAGTTTGTGCAGGAGACCCGCCCCATCGTCATCCTCGATGAGCCGCAGAACATGGAAAGCGACCGGGCGAAGATGGCAATCCGTACCTTGCACCCGCTGTTTGTACTTCGTTACAGTGCCACCCACCGTACCAGCCCGAACCTGATTTATCGCCTCACTCCCTTTGAGGCATTCCGGCGTGGGTTAGTTAAACGCATTGAGGTTGATGCGGTGACGGAGCGGGAGGACTTCAATCAGCCTTTTTTGATGCTTCGTTCGGTAGCCTCCACACCCAGAATCACTGCCACTGTGCGTACTTATGTCACGGAGGGTGGACGTACCCGCGTGACGGACGTTGTTCTGGGTAAGGAAGATGATCTCCACGCTAAGACCGGGCGAGATGAACACGAAGGTTATGTAGTGAGCGAGATCAATGCCGCCTACGAATATGTGGAGTTTGCGAACAGTGTCCGCCTCACGCTGAACGATACTATCGGTGCCTCACGCCCTGAGATTTTTCGTACCCAGATCCGCCGTACCATCGAACAGCACATGCTGCGACAGCACGAACTATCCGCTCAGGGCGTGAAGGTGCTCTCTCTGTTTTTCATCGATCGGGTGGCAAACTACACCGCCGCTGATGGTCTGATCCGACGGCTCTTTGATGAGGAGTTTGATCGTCTCAAGAAACGATTCCCACACTTTGCGGAACGCCAAGCGGGGGAGGTGCGGGAGGCATACTTCGCCAAGACCAAACAGAAGGACGGGGCAGAGGTGGCAGTTGATACAGAGGGGCGCAACGAGGATGAACGCAAGGCGGAAAAGTCCGCGTTTGAGCTGATCATGCGCAAGAAGGAGCAGCTTCTACGCCTTGAAGAACCGGTTGCATTCATCTTCGCTCATTCTGCGCTCAAGGAAGGGTGGGACAACCCCAACGTCTTCCAGATCTGCACCCTGAACCAGACAGTCTCAGAGGTAAAAAAGCGTCAGGAGATCGGACGGGGGCTACGGCTCTGTGTGGATCAACAGGGCGAGCGCATTTTTGGAGACGAGATCAATACCCTCACCGTGGTTGCCAATGAGAGCTACGATACGTATGTGAGTGGACTTCAGCGCGAATATCAGGTGGATGGTTTGACCGAGGTTCCCCCTCCTCCCACCAAAGCCCGCACGTCCGAGGCACGGCGCAACGAAGCACATTTCCAAAGTGCGGATTTTCGAGCCTTTTGGGAGAAGTTATCGCGGCGCACTCGCTACCATGTCCATATCGACTCTGACCTGCTGGTTGAACGCTGCATCGAGAAGTTGAACAACGCGCAGTATCCCCTTCCGATGGTTGTGGTCGAAAGGGGGCGATATGTGGTTACGAAGTTCACGCTGGTGCTCAAAGCGATCCATGGGACTCAAGTGACCATTGCGTTCTCGGCGGTGAATACCAACGATGAGAAGGTGAGCCGTGAGGAGAAATACAAAAAAGGTGACGATCTGGCAAAACGGATCGGGGATGCGCGCCTTCGCGGCTACAAAATCATGGAGATCAAAACAGGCTCGATTGTCTTTGAGAACAGTGCTGAGCTGTGGCTGAATAATCCGTTGGAGTTTGAGAGTGAAGCCATGGGACAGCGCCCGACAGAGCGTGCCACCCTAATACCCGAAAAGCCCTATCCCGTTTTTAACCTATTGGAGCGCGCTGCCCGCGAAACAGGGTTGACGCGCCCCACGCTAAACAGGATATTCAGGGGGCTAAGTGAACACACCAAGCTAAAAATACTCAAGAACCCTGAAGGCTTCAGTGCCGTTTTCATCACAACTGTTCATGGGATGTTGGCAGATCATATTGCCGACCGGATCACGTTTGAAGTCCTCCCTGATGTTACAGGTTATGACCTTGATGAGTTGTTTCCACCAACCCGCCGTCACCCCCAGAAGGAACTGCTTGATGCAGGAGAGCAGGGTCTCTACAACAAGGTTCAGAAGGACTCTGACGTCGAAGTCAGGTTTGTGGAGCAGCGTTTGAAACCTGATGATCAGGTCATACTCTTCTTCAAGTTTCCGCCTGCATTCAAGGTCTCATTGCCCCGTATTCTGGGGAACTACAACCCGGACTGGGGGATCGTGCGCCGCTCTGAAGGGGACAAACTCACCCTGCATCTGGTACGCGAGACCAAAGGTGATCCAGACAAAACCAAACTTCAGTACCCGCATGAAGCTCGTAAGATCACCAGCGCTGAGAAACACTTCGCCGCAATGGGAATCGATTATCGTCATATCACCGCCGAGACCCTAGACTGGTGGCAATCCGCCGCATACAAACAAGAAAAACTCACCGGACTCGAAAAAGAATAGGGGGATCTACATGACTCAACGGGGAATGCTCTATAACAAGATGGAGCAGGATCAGAAACGTTCCGCTGTTCTGACCGCACAGGCACACTTTCACAAATTCGTTCAGGATGAGCAGTACGTTGGTGACGTTTATGCGATCAGCTACGAATCAGCAATCGTGCTGATACACGACTTCTATCGGCAGAAAGTCGGGGGCATTCCCAGCTTGTGCTTTTTGTTAGCCACTCGTGTCAATCCAGCCGATGAGGTCGATTACAAGAAAGAGGATTCATCCGTTATTCTGTTGCGGGTCATGGATGCTGCACCCACCCCCAACAGCGCAGAAGCGGAGCGTATCCGCTTTGAAGCAGCGCAACGCATGAGCGGTGAGAAAAAGCACTGGGACGAAGCAGGCGCCATGGATGGGACAACGGCACACCTGCTCTCATTTGCTGCCGTGAAATGCCGGGTGATCGGCACCTTCTTTCTTGATAAACGCGCCGAAGATGCACAAGAAGACGATATCGTAGTGCGTTTTGGCAGCGACATTTCCAATTACTACCCCAACCGTGGCTTGAAGGTCTACAAACCGAATGCCGAAGCACTCAAGGCAATCATCAATTACCGAGATCCGAGTCGAAGTGATCAACTCTCCGATCTCTCGGTAACAGTGGGAGAAGTTCGGTATGCTTCAACGAATCGCTCGTTCCAAGGGGTTTCTAACGTCACCGTTGATCTCATGCCGGGTGATCTGCTCCGCCAGAAGACAGCGCTGTTTGGGATGACTCGGACAGGCAAGTCCAACACAACCAAGATCGTCCTGCAATCCGTCTTTGAGCTTCGTTTTGATCCCAAGAATCCACAGCGGATCGGACAGATCGTCTTTGACCCTAATGGTGAATATGCCAATGAGAACGTTCAGGACAACAACAGCGCCATCAAGAATGTCTGGAAGTCCCACAAAGACGGTAAACCGGAAGATGTGGTGACGTATGGCATTACCCAACACCCGAATGATCCAAAGCGGCAGTTGATGCTGCTCAACTTCCATGCGGCCGATAATCTACAAATTGGAAAAGAGATCATCGATGCTGGACTTGCAGGTAGCGGCTCTATCTATGTGAACAACTTTCGGCAAGTCATGTTTGCTGAGCCAGATTCGGGTGATCCTTCAGGAAAAACTCGCCATAGCCGTCGTGTTCTGGCGTACCGCGCCTTGCTTGCCAAAGCTGGCTTTGCGGTGCCAAAGGGGTTAGTAGCCCAGACGAATGGATTATTCAACTCTGACTTGCTTCAGACGATGCAGCAGGCCGGGCAGACCGAGCCATCCTTTGCCTCAGCAGCGGCAACGTTGAGTAAGAAAGATCCGAGTTGGGCGGATCTTGCTAGTGCTTTTACCGCGCTGTCGAAGTTCATTAAGACATCCGAATATGCTGCATTCGAAGTGCGCTATATCAACAGACCAAATGGTTCTGGCAATGCTTGGGCAGATGAGGACTTCAAAAAGATTCTGGGCATGTTTGAGCAACCAAATGGTGCGCGGCTAATTGGCGCAATGGTTAAACAGCACACGCCCGATCGCGATACGGACTATGCTCCAGCTATTTACCGAGATCTGGCCGCGGGCAAGCTGATTATTATTGATCAGTCTAGTGGTGATCCGGGGATAAACAAGTCCTCGGCAGACCGCATTATGTGGTACATCTTCCGTCAAAATCAGGCCCTTTTCCGGGATGGTAAAGAGCCACCGGACATTCTCGTCTACGTCGAAGAAGCACATAATCTCCTGCCTGCCGGGAACGAGATGGATTTGGAAGATGTGTGGGTCCGTACCGCCAAGGAAGGCGCAAAATTCCGCATCGGTTTGGTATACGCCACCCAAGAAGTGAGCAGCATCCAGCGTAATATTCTCAAGAACACGGCAAACTGGTTCATTGGACACCTCAACAATACCGATGAAACCAAAGAGCTTTGTAAATTCTACGACTTTGAGGACTTTGAACCTTCCATCCGGCGCGCCCAAGACAGAGGTTTCATGCGCGTCAAGACCCTGAGCAACCTCTTTGTGATCCCGGTCCAGATACGCCGTTTTGAGATCAAAGGATGAACGATGCCTTATCAAGATGAGCGTGCTGGTTATGAACCATTACGCCGAATTGCCGAAAATGACCGCGTAAGGGATCTCCTCTCCAATTACAAGGTTCGGCACCGTTCAGGGGAGCACCAAGAACCACTTCCGATGCTCAAAGCTGCTGACCTCCCTAGAAGTGGATGGGATCCAAGTTGGGTATTGGCAATTGATGGTTCGTTCCTTCCGGTAACCATCAGAAATGGTTTCCCCGGTGCAGAAGCCGCCTACATTACAGTTGCATCCGTATTGATCGATGTTGCCAAAATACGGGCATTGGACGAACAACGTCCTGTTGAGCCGAAAGTCTTCCGCACAACCCAAGAAGCAGAGTCTGTTGACGATGTTCTGCCCGGCTGCAATGTAATGCGTGAAGATGATAGTTCAGCAAAGGTCGCCTTTCGTCGTGCCCTTTATGAGCTTTTGCTGTCCAAAAAGATGTCTGCGGATGGAGAATCCCTCCTCGACACCTATGAAGCTTTGCTTAAGTACAAGCCGAAACCTAAGCGTAGTCAAGAGTTTCAGCACTGCCCGTTTGAAGATTGTCCCGAGGACAAAGATTATTTGCCTCGTGCTGGGATTTCGCAGTGTATGTGTACTGAGAAACGGTTGTGGTATTCCACCGATGCGCTTCGCATTCATGAGCGGATGAACCCTATCGGCGGAAGCAACGACAAAATTTATGGTGAGGTGATGCAGGTAATTGAACGCCTTTGGATTGTTCATTTCTTACGTATGCTAGAACAGCAAAAATGGTTAACCTCATTAAGGCGTCTGGCAATTCTTGTGGATGGACCTCTTGCTGTGTTTGGGCAACCTGCATGGATTAGCCAAGCCATTTCTCAGGAGTTGTGTCGGATAAATACACTCGTGAAGGATGCGACCGGACATGATATTCTGCTTCTGGGAATAGAGAAGAGTGGCGAGTTCTCGCAGCACTTTGATCAACTTGATCAGAATGAAAGTGGATCAGAGGGAAAATTCCCTCCTCAGACGGTAGCGTTGCTCGCAGATAAGTACATCAAGGAGAATATTTACCTGAGTGATAGTGCCAAACCCTACGGAGAAGGTACGTACTTCGGGCGAAAATTCTTCTATAAGACACGATCAGGCGCACGCATAGTAGCGACAGTGCCGTACCTGTATGATAATGATAGAAATTGGCGTCATGCGGAGCCATCTCAGTTTCCTAGATTAGGGGATGCCGCGATGTTGCTTGATGAACTGGTTTCGTCCCGTTATCCCAATGCGGTTCAGCCAATTGTGGCAGCTCATGCAGAAGCGTCGATTCCGTTAAACTTGGGCAAAAAGGTTCTCGAACGTTTGGCAAAAGATCTCACAACCGATAAAAAGTCATGAACGCTCAGGAAACCTATCAAGCCAATAAGAACCGACTCAGCACAGCACTAGGCCGTTGGATGGGAATTGGTCCTTACTATGCCATGTTCCCAATTTCCTTCACCTATGAAGTCGTGCAGCGGTTCTGTCCACCCGGTGGTTCGGTGCTCGATCCATTTGCGGGTAGGGCATCCAGTATCTATGCAGCCAGCACAACAGGGCGGTTTGGGTTAGGGATTGAGATCAACAAAGTGGGTTGGCTCTATGGACGTGTGAAGCTTGATCCAGCACCTCTAGAAGATGTCCTAAAGCGCCACCATCAGATTGGGAAATCGGCTGCCCATCTGGGCGCTCGTCGGTTGAAGGAATTGCCCGAATTCTTTAAGGTGTGCTATACGGATCGTGTCTTAAAGTATCTGCTGGCAGTTCGAGAGAAACTTGACTGGCAAGAAAACAATGCAGATGCCACACTGATGGCAATCATTCTGGTCTACTTGCATGGAGCGAAAGAAAAATCTCTCTCCAACCAGATGCGTCAGGGTAAAGCGATGGCACCTGAATACTCTCTTGGATGGTGGCGTAGCCACTGTAGCACCCCTCCTGATGTTGATCCGGTCACATTTCTTGAGCAACGTATTCGATGGCGCTACGTCCACGGCCTACCCCAGTACGCGAAACAAGGTAGCGTAATACTCGGAGATAGTGTCACAGTGCTTGATCAGCTTCAACTGGCGGTATCCAAAGGGGAGATGCCTAAGTTTGATCTGCTATTTACTTCTCCTCCCTATTACGGCATTACCAGCTACCACTACGATCAGTGGCTGCGATTGTGGCTTCTGGGAGGAAGTCCAACACCATCAAAAACCGGCGGGGATTGGCAAAACGGGTTCTGGTCGAAAGCCAATTATCGCTCTTTGCTTGAACAGGTATTTAGGAAATGCACCACCATCATGTCCCCTAATGCCACAGTTTATGTGCGTACTGATGCACGCTCGTTTACTCAGGACACAACGATTGAGGTCTTGAGAAATACTTTTCCTGAGAAACAACTGCGGGGCGAAAAGCAACCGATCAGGAAGCAGAATCAGACTGCATTATATGGAGATAAATCGGAGAAGCCAGGAGAGATCGATATTATTCTGGAATAGGAAGAATCTTTTTTTGAAGGGAGTGTAGTGACACTCCACACATAAGAGGAACGAGAACCGCCAACTGGAGCACTTCAATGGAGAAAATTGGCAAATTAGCGGAAATTGCAGGTAAATGTCGCAAACTACAGGATCAACCAAATCTAGAATTGCGCATAGCAGCAATTCGAGAAATGGGATATCCCGGATTGGATCACCAAATCACAATGGGATTCCCAACAGAAACATTTTGCCTATCCTTGGTACGAGCAGTAGTTGAGCGGTTTAGTGTTTGTCCACTACTTGAATGGCTAATAAAACAGCCTGAAATAAAGATCCCTAGTGACATCGAATATCTTCAAAGGTTGATAGACGATGAATGCCAACAAGATCAAAGGTCACAGGATAAACAGAGAATTCATATCATTACGGGCAACAAAGGCGGTGTGGGTAAGACTCTGATAAGCCTTGCTATTGCATGTTACTATAACTCTAATGGTTCTCGTCCCTTATTGGCAGCTGATCTCAACACAACTAATGCCGATCTGCATTCCATATTAAGCCGATTTCAGATTCCTAGTAATGATCCCTATATCTCTGGATATGATTTGTTTAAGGTCACCGATTTTGTTTTTACCCTTCGCCCAAACGAACCATATGAGATTAAAGGTGGCGCATCGAGTTTTTGGGATGAAGTTAAGATTATCCAGCAAAGATCTTCACCGGTAGCCGACTTTGACATCGTAGTCGACACTAGCCAGAATGTGGCAAATCTTGTGACAAGTAAATCCGGTTTCAAATTATCCGATTTTAGAAGAGACTTTCCAAAAGTTGATGCCGCTTTCGAGAAGTACATGCCAAGCAGCTACCTCAGCGCTTGGGAGGATTCACTTAGCTTCCTGGCCAGCTCAAACAAGGAGATCTTTGTTTGGATCATATGGACATGGGCAAGCTTTCAGGATTCAGTTCGAAGTGTGTTCTCGGATGCCTTGCGGAGTTTGGCTGGAACCAACAAAGTAAACGTTGTCCATGTATTAAACCCATCTGCGCTAATCAATCCAAGGGGAGGTGTTCTCCCTACCTTCAAGAACTACATACGATGGATCGAAAAAAAAGCTATCGAGAAGGAACGAGCCAAGAAGGATTTCAGAAACAATCTTGCGACGCTAGAGAGGGTAACAGAAGAGGCAGATAAGGCCATTCAATGGTTCCAAGAACGCCTTCAAGAATTACCGGACTCCGAGGAACATGCGGTGGCTGGATTACACGATTTAATGAAGCTACCAGCCACAGGTCCAATTCCCTATAAAAGAAAGAACGGCAACGGAAAAACCTTCGAGATCGATGTGGTAAAAGTCTTAAAGAGTGTCTCTCCCGTAAAGCCAATCGATAGTTTTAGGAAGTTATACGAAGGGTTTATAGACTATGGTGGACGCCCCAATAACATATTATGCATAACTAAGCACAATCCGAAACTGCGGGGATATACTGATGGACTATCGCATTAGAGGTGACAGATATATAATCAGGGCATGAGAACACGAGCGTTGCGATTAAGCG